>JAHFCH010000336.1 GCA_023249635.1 Fibrobacterota bacterium | reverse complement strand
CTCGAGGCAGAGACACATTAGCGATGTTACCATCACACGACCCCCGCGTTCCGCGGTGATGCCCGTTGTGGGATCCCAGGAGCCTCCCAACAGCTTGGGGTCGCCTTTGTGTTGGGTTTTGAGCAAGGAGTCCTTCATCTTGACGTTCCATCCTTTCCAGGCCAATCCCTGCTGCTGAAAGATGGCGAGCGTACCGTAATAGATTCCGTAGCAATCTCCGAGTTTATCCGCGCCGACCCAGGTGTTCGAGTCGATCCACTTCATCGAGTTGTCGGTCGCCTTGACAAGGAAGGGATCATTCTTCGGGAAGCCCAAGAACTGGCGCTGGAACATGCCCACCCAGGTCAGATGCGGCTGCTTGTCGCCGCCGCCTTTCGTGGCAGTGTACCTGCCAATCCCGGTCTCTTCTGGGGTCATCATGACCACCCAATTCTTGTACTGCTCGAAAACGGTCTTGGCCTTATCGGTGTGTAGAGCTTCGAGGTCCGCCGCCTTGGCACTTTTTAAGGCAAGGGCGATCCATCCTGAGACTGACAAGTCCTGATCATCGCCACCCGAGTACCGCCAAGCCGTGCCCGTGTACATATCTATGAACATCTGGGCGATGCGGTTGGCATTCACCTTGGTGGTGGAGCTGGAACCAAAAATACTCGCTTCCGAAAGGGCCATGAGCGCAATAGCTGAAGCGTAGTTGCTGGCGAAAAATGGCTTGTCTTTCTTCTCCTCGGTGGCTTGGTTGAGCCAAGCGATGCCCTTGCGCACCGTCTTCTTGAAGGGGCCGATATTTTCACTGTAGCCGGCCCCGAGGAATGCGAGCAGGGCGATCCCGGTGATGGGCTCCTTGCCCTGCCACTTGCCCTCGTATTTGACGGCGTCCCAAGACCCGTCGTACTCCTGGTGTTCGGCGAGCCAACGCAGGGCCAAATCCACGGCACTTTCCGTGCCCGCCCCGCCGTGTTTTCTCATCGCACCCATCTTGCCGGTTTTGGAGCGCGACTTATAGCCGTAAGGCAGGCCGCCATTGGCGCCGGGGTTTCCGGCTCCGACTCCAAGTATGGCGGGCGGAGAATTGGCATTGTCCGAAGTGCCGGCCAGCACGGCGTTATCCGGTACCGCATCCGCGACTTCGCTAATGGCCGTGGTTTCGACCGGATTCGTGACGTTGACTTCCCGTTCAACCACCTCCGTGTTGTCATCTACGACTTCGACCGGCTTCTCTTGAACTTTCACGTCTGTAACAATTTGCTTGATTTCTTGTTTTTCCTCAGGCGCCGTCTGCTCGATGATCATGGTGGTCTTGGTCTGCTCCACTTCTTTTTTAACAGGAATGAGGCTAATGAAAAAGAGAACCGCCGCATGCACGGCCATCGAAATCATAAATTCATTGGCATGCCCCTGGATGAGACCCACCAGGCCTTTACGCTCTTCCCGGGAGGTTTTTTTACCTTCGGGGCTCTCGAAGATATCATTCTCTTTTTTGATCATGGCATAGATCCTCGTATGTGATTGGCGAGACGACGCCCGCCACCCGTACGGTCAGCGGGTCGGGATCTTCATCGCCGTTGCTCAAGCGACTGCCTACGATCCTATGAAAATTAAACCCCTACACAAGTGTAATTTTCGCCAATTACTTGTAGGAATAGCCATAAATTCCCACTTCATGGGGCATTCCTGCCCGCGGACTAATCCGTGAGGGGGCGCGCCCTAGTGGATCCTGCACGCGGAAGGCGTGCGCCCCAAATGGCGGTGGAAGACCTTGGAAAAGTAAAGCGGGTCGTCGTACCCGGTTCGCGCCGCAACTTCGCGGATGGAGATGGCGGGATCGCGCAGCAACAGTTCGGCCCAAACCAGTTTCCGGCGGCGCCAAGCAGCCAGCAGCGTTTCCCCGAGCAAGCGCTTACCCGTGCGGCAGAGGTGAGACTTGGAGACCGAGAAATAGCGCGCCATGCGGTCGAGGTTCACGGGTTCTGCAAGCCGTTCCTCCATATAGCATTCCAGGGTGTAACGGCTAAGCCCCTGCTCCTTGATGTTTTCCGGTGCATCCAACAAGGCTAGGAGATGCGCAAGCATCCCGTCCACGGGTCTCAGGCGATCTTCCAAGCGGGAGGGATCCGCAGGGCGGCAGGCCACTAGCTGTCGGAAAACCTCGGCTAATTCACGCCAGCGTGGTTCGGGAAAAAACGGCCCACCGCCGCATTCTTCCAGGATACGTCGGGATGCCTCCATGGCCAGAATTCCAGAGAAACGGCAGTAGAAGTGGTCGTAGGGATCGTCCGGATCGGCCATGAGGAGTCCCGTATCGGGATTGGGCAGCACGATTCCCGCCCAGCCTTC
>JAHFCH010000069.1 GCA_023249635.1 Fibrobacterota bacterium | reverse complement strand
AGACGGCCTCTTCATGTACTTGGGCGTGGATTTCCTGTTGGAACAGGATCTCGAGCGCCGCCGTTTGGACGATTTCATCGCGTCGCTCTGGTAAAAGGGAAGTAAGCGGAAAGTACCCCGAAGGTAAGCGGATAGAGCGCCCCTCCCCGATAATCCGGCCCATTACCCCGCAAGGCCGCCTGCGCCATCCGCCCCCCCGCGCTACATTCCGGGGACAGGGTGCCTGGGGGGTGGGAGTGTTCCTTAAACTGATCGGATTGGCCTTATCCGGCGCGCTGGCCGCCGTGGCCGGTCCCAACGATACCCTTCCCGCAGCCACCAAAGCCGTTCCCGCCGACGATTGGTCCGTCCTGTTCGCCCGCAAGTCGGGCTGGACCGGAGCCGACGGCATCTTCTCCATCCCGCTTTCCGGCTACGAAGGCCCTGATCATGCCGAGGGGCAAAAGACCTTGTTCGTGTTCAGCGATACTTTCATCGGCAGCGTGGATGCCACCGGCGCCCGCAAGGGGGCGCTCATGGTGAACAACTCCCTCGCCATCCTCGACGGAGCCGTGCCCGATTCATCCAAGATCCGGTTCTTGTGGGGCCGCAATGATAAAGGCGTGGCCGCCTCGGCATTCATCCCCAACACGCCTTCCACCGCCGGCAAGACCGACACCTGGTATTGGTTGCAGGATGGCTTCTGCCGCAAGGGCTACGTTTACGATCTGCCCCTCATTGTCCAGCGCAACGATGCGGACATCGAGGGTTTCAAGTTCAAGGAAATCGGCATCGGACTGCTGAAGATCCCGCTCGACTCCAAGGGCGAGCCTGATTTGGCCCATGCCGAACAGAAGGACACGCCCCTCTTCCACACCGGTACCAAGTCCTTCTATTTCGGATGCGGCATCCTGGTGAATACCAAGGAAGCGGGCGCGCCCGACCCCGACGACTCGATATACGTGTACGGCCGCAATGGCCTGTACGTGGCCCGCGTGCTGGCGGACGAGTTCGAGGACTTCTCCAAATGGCGATACTGGGACGGCAAAGGCTGGAACCCGGACATCGCCCAATCGGTTTCGCTGGGGCTGGGCGGGCCCGAGATGAGCGTCATGCCCATCCTCACGGGAGCCCTGAATGGGAAATACGTGATGATCTCCATGGGCATCGGCAAAGATCTTTACATGCGCATCGGGGACGGGCCGGCGGGGCCTTTCGGGGCCAAGCTCAACTTCGCCAAGGCGCTGGAATCCGATTCGGCCAAAAAAATCTATACCTACAACGCCAAGGCCCATCCCAGCCTCTCGGGCAACGGCGATTGGCTGGTGAGCTACAACGTGAATTCGCCGGACTGGGATGTGAACCTGGCCAACGCCGACATTTACCATCCGCGCTTCCTGCGCTTGCGATTCGATCCGGCCACGGCGCTCGCGCCCTTCACGAAGTCGCCAGGACGTTACCCGCAGGGAGCAATGTGGAACGGATCGGAAGCGGTGATTACGGGGACGAAAAGTTGGCGGCGTTTGGACGGCAGGAAAATCCGGGCGCAACGCCTACTTCACTTGCCGGAAGCCATTCCCAAATAGGCCTTCCACTTGTCCGGGGCGTAGAAGATGGCCGAGCCTTCTTCCGTTCCCGCCGCGAGCCATTGCGCCTTTTCCATCTGATGCAGTCGCAGCTGGTACGTCTTCGCTCCGGGAGGATTCCCCGGCAGGGAAGTATCCATGCCGGTAAGGGTATGGTAGAGTAAAACGGTGTCCCCGCTCAAGGCGGAGCGGAATTTCACGTCGACGGAACCGGGGAAGGTTGCTGCGAAGATTTCCCGATTCTTTCCTCCGATGGATTCGAGCAGCACCATCTCGATGCGGCCATCCTCAAGGGCGCGGATTTCCTTGAGAAGCAATCCGGAGGCATCGGGCAGGATCGCGACCCGCTCCGAATAGAGGACCTTTTTCTCCGCTTGGCAGCCCAGGCATAGCCACAGGCACAAGGTGAATACGATTCCGGTGAGGAGTTTCACTTCGGTTCCCGATTCACGACAGGTCGGCCATTACGCCGCCGGGGTTGCGCCCAGGCTCGACGCCGTCGGGCCTTTGCCGATGCGGGGCTTGGAGCCCCAGCCCAGCTTGATTCCGATGCCGGCGATCAACATGAACGCCAGCTCCGCGCCGATATAGCCGAACAGCTTGGTGGCGGCTCCCGTGGTGAAGCCGTAGGAATGCAAGCCGACGTTCAATAGGTTCACCCCGAACCAGGCCAGGCTTACCACGATGGCGCCGAACACCGATCCCAGCGCCATCCCCTGATTGCGGATATAGCCCCATTGCTTGGCATGCAGCATGATGATGCACCAGATGACGATCAGCAAGGCGCCGTTCTCCTTCGGATCCCAGCCCCAGAAGCGGCCCCAGCTCTGATCGGCCCAAATGCCGCCCAGTACCGTGCCGATGAAGGAGAACAGCAGGCCGAAGCAAAGCGTGCCGTACACCATCTTGGAGATTTCCTTAAGCCGTTCGCCCTTGCCGCCATCCCTGGTCTCTCCGGGAGCCAGGGTTGCGGGCCATAGGGCGCGGATAAGCCACACGTGGCCGATGGCGCCCGCCAACAAGCAGGCGGAATAGCCGATGGTCACGCACACCACGTGGGTCGAGAGCCAGAAGTTGCTGTTCAACACGGCCACCAGCATGCGCATGGTATCGCCCTCGGCCGCGTAGCGATTGGCGATGGACAGCAGGATTACGCCCAGCAGCGATGCCGACAGCAGGCCGATGGCGGCGCTGGGTTTCTTGCGGTTGACGCGTTCGATGAAGAGGGCGGCCAGGATGGAAACCGCCGCCACGAAGGGGAAGGTCTCGTACAGTGAGGTGACCGGCGGCCGTTTCATGATGAGGATGCGGCTCACGATGCCGGCGATGTGCACGGCATACCCGGCCAGGAAAAGCCATGCGGAACCCCGGTAGATCCACTGCTTGCGGGTTAGGAAGAAAATGAAGCAGCCGATGAGGGCGAACCAATAGATGACCAGGGCCCAATAGTAAGGCTCGCCCTTCTGATAGGCGATTTCCAGGGGGAAACGGGTTTCCGATAATTGCTCGTAGGCCCGGTTCTCCATGGACGCGAGGTAATCCTTGATGCCCGCGTCGAAGTTCCCCTGATTGCCGCCGCGGTAGGCCCCTGCGGCCGCGTTCCAGGCGGTCAGCTCCTTGTGGAAGGATTGCAATTGTTCCGGCACCGCCACGATTTCCGGAGGGCTTACCCAGCCTGGAATCCCCGCCGCGGTCGCCGTGGCCGGAGGAATGGGGAAGACCCGGAAGGGCGAAGGGTGCAGGGCCTGCGAGTTCAGGTACATGGCCTGGGAAAGGGTGATGATTTCCTTTTCCATGGGCGTGCGTTCCGCTTCCCCGCGGGTGCCGATGCCTTCCAGTATCTTGGCGATGGCTTGGGCGCTCGTCATCAGGTCCCAGAAAGAGTAGCGGGCCTCATCGGGCTTGAGTTCAAGTTGCGCGCGGGTATCCGCCAACTTCACCTTGTAGGCCTGGTTGGGCAGCGCGAAGGAAAAGGTGCGCGTCAGGTTCACGAACTCCACCAGGTTCCCGAATACGCGCAGGACTTCCTTCTGGATCAGATCGCGCTTCTCTTCTTGCGTGGCATTGGCCTTTTCGGCCAGCTCCTGCAGCTTGGGAAGCGACTTCTCCAATTGCGCGAAGGTATAACGCCGGTTCTTCTCCGGGACCACGCCCAGCGCCTCGGCCACTTCGGGATTGTTGATGAGGAATATTTTCAGGTCCCCGGACATTTCCGGGGCGAAGAGGATTTTAGCCATCACCTGCATGGCGGAAAGCTTCAGGTAGGTGGTGCGGCCGGAGAACTGCAACAGCATATGCCGGGCGTAGGTGACCATGGGCTTGAGCCGGCCTTCATGCAACACGGGAACGGCTTCCATGGCTGTGACGCTCGCAACCGAAAGGGGAGGGGTGGGCCCGGGCTTAGGCAGCAGGGAACCCATGGCGCTATGCCCCGGAGCCCCGGCCATGGGATCGATGGGACGGTTGCTGGGCCCCGCCGTATTCACATCCGGATGCCCGTCGGGCAAGACGTCGCCTTCCGGGTCCACGGCGCCGGGCGGCATGCCGCCGGCGGGATGGCCTTCGGGAAGCGTCCCCGGTTTCTTGGCCAGCTCGAACAGGGAATCGAATTTCCGATCCATATCGGAGCGGGGATTGGCGCTTTGCTCCTGCGCTCGTGGGACTTCGGCAAAGGCGAAGATCGTGAGGAGGAAAAGAATCTTCGAGAGGCGTGAAAAGGTGGGAGCGCCAGTGTTGCGGATCGGCATCGTCTCGTTGGGCGTCGGGCGTCGGGCGTCGGGCGCGGGAAAATACGTGGATTTTTTTTTGCGCCCGGGAAGTACGGACGGTTTTACGCCCGACGCCAGACGCCCGACGAACAGGGGGATTTCCGAGGCCTGGTTCATACGGAAGTCTCCCTGCGCACGAAGGGTATCAATCGGATCAGGAAATGGATCAGCAAACCGGCGAATACGGTGAGGCTGGAAACGTAGGGCAGCACACGTCCGGGATTGGTGACCACGGCGAAAGTGGATTTGTCCGCCTGGCCTTGGGCCTGGGCGTAGGAAGCCTGGAAGAAGGTGTAGCCATGGGTGCGCAAGGGATTGTTCATCCACACCTTGACGGGCCGGCTGCCGCCGTTCTCGAGCAGATCCGCGTAGCTCTCGAAGCTGCTCGGCACATCCGTGCCCGGATGCACGTTCTTGATGAAATCGGTCAGGCGCAAAGAGAAGGCGAGCGGGTAATGCTTGAGGCGTAATTGCGCGAACACCTGCTTGCCGTCCAGGGTGAGCGGCAAGGCGCTGAGCTCCTGTCCGTACAACAGCACTTCGCGATCCGGTTTGCCCGCCTCGCTCAAGCTGAAGATGAGGCCGGGCGCGTTCTGGGTCACTTCCTTCTCGGGTTTGCGCTGCTCCAGCATGCCGATGCCCGAGGCGTTCAGGTACTTGGGCCCGTTGGTGGCGCGGGTGGTGAAGGCATCGCAGTTCTCGTAATAGGAACGCACCTGGATGCGGGCGCGGTAAGGGCCCAGATCCAATTGGCTGCCCGGCTTGAGCGCGGTGGCATCGTAGGCGAATACGCTGTTGGTATCGCCCTTGGCTTCCCAGAAGGCCACCTCATGCTCGTTATAAGAAGTGGTGAAATGCCCGATCTCGCCTTCCGCCAAGGTCAATTGCGATTCTACCGCCATCATCTGGGTGATGAAGCCGCCCACCAGCAGGGCCATGATGCCGGCATGCACGATCCACAAACCGATTTTGGAAATCTTCCATTGCAGATGCAGCGACATCATCACCGTCAACTGGATGGAGAGGATCCAGATCACCTGGCTGGCCGCGGGCAGCGGGAAGAAACCCCCGATGAGCACCCAGCCGTACCCGAAGAATTTCTTCTGGGCCTCGAAGAGCCCGTGATCGGCCTGGAACAGGGTGCCGAAGAAGATAAGGACGAACAACACCAGCAGGCATGCCAAGGTGATGGCGGGATGCAGCACCGCTTTGGTGGCCGGATGGCGCGCGACCCGCTGGCGCCAGGAAAGGGGGCCGCTCATGATTTGGGCCCTTCGATGCGCAGGGATTGGCTGAAGGCTTTCACGATAGGCTTCTGCCGCTGCACCTTGGCCATTTCGCCCATGGCCTTCACGAACACGGTGTATTCCTTGGTCTGCACGATAGCGCCGTAGATGGTTTTGTCCTGCGTCATGTCGCCGGAGAGCTTATCCGTCAGGTCCACGAACATCCCCTCCTGTCCCGAGGCGGTTTTGAAACGGGCCGCGGCTTTGATGAATGCCTCCAAATCCTCGGGCCCCATTTTCACGCCCACCTGGCCCATCCAACGCATGATATTGGCCTTGAGCCCGCCCGCGTCCCCGGCCAGTTGCACCACGGATACGTCCACCGCATTGGGGTCGATCTCGCCGCTGTTGGCCAGGTCCGGATCGGTGGCGGCGAAGCTGCCGATGCGCATGGCGTTCGCCGAATCCTTGGTGGTCCAACCCTCAGGTAACTTCCAGGTTACCTTGATATCCACGGGCGCGGCCGACATGGCGGGCATCCCGCCTGCCGCCATGGGACCCATGCCTCCGCTCATGGGGCCGTTGGGCATGGAAGCCGCCAGCGGCTTGAAGGCGACCTCGGTATAGACCCGCGGTTGGGTGTCCTGGCAACCCAGGAGCAAGGCCAAACCCAGCCCCGCCAACCCGTAAAATGGCGATTTTGGACGGAAAAACGGGTTTTTCAGGGGAGGAGGGGGGCTTCGCATGGGCGTTAATCTAGAAAAGTCGCAAGTTTGGAAGTTTGGACTCCGGACCGGAAGCGGGGTCAAGGCGGCATGTGGATAGTTTATGCACAAAATTTTTTATTTGCGCGCTCTACGAACCCTGAGTCCACACATCGCGCAACGCGGTGTCCTTTCTTTATATGTGGATACTGTTGAAAAGAAAACGCATTTCCATACCCCCCGTTTTGGCTATCCTTATCCCTCCAAACCACCCCTTTTCGGCTCCCCCCGGGGTGCCAGGGCTTAAGTCCTTGGTTCTTCGTTAAATAGCTATATTCCACAACATCTTGTGGGTCCCCCGGAAAAATTCCCCACGATCTAGTTGCTAACGGTTTTTAAAATCATTACACTTCAGCATCGAAACGTCGCCAAAGTTCGACAGCAACCAAAACTCCCCCCGAGACGCAAAAAAACAGCCGGGCGCGAGGGGAAAAAAATGGGGCAGGGGGTCGGCGACGTGGGGCATTCGGGACAGCCGGGACCTTCGATATCCCGGGATCTTTCAAGCCGGCAGCAGCCGGCAAAAGCTGGAACAAGAGGAGAAGAGTAGATGAGCATGACGCTGGTGGACAAAGAGTCCGTGCGCACGATTGACGCGGTGGGAACGGTGGTTTCGGGACTCGATCCGACAAGGTATCAGATCGAGCGCCGCAACGGCACCGTGGTGAGCTTCAAAGGCGAGAAGATCGTCAATGCCATTACCAAAGCGTTCCTGGCCCAGGAAGGGCTGGAACAATCGACGGCGCGCATCTCGGACGAAGTCCAGCGCATCGCCGATCTCGTCTTCTCGGCGCTGGTCAAGCGCCGCCCCAATGGCGGCACCTGGCATATCGAGGATATCCAGGACCAGGTCGAGCTCGCGCTCATGCGCGTGGGCCGCCCCGAGGTCGCCAAACGCTACGTACTCTATCGCGAAGAGCGTTCCCGCCTGCGCGAGGCCGCCAAATCCGGATCGGTCCCTGCGGTTGCCGCACCGATCGCCGATTACACCGTCACCGATTCCCAGGGCCGCGTCAAGCCCCTGGATCGCGCCCGCGTGGAAACCGTCATCAAAGAAGCCGTGACCGGTTACGAAACCGTGGTCCCGCCCGAACGCATCCTCAAGGAAGCCCTGGCCAACCTCTTCCCGGGCATCCCCGAAAAGGACGTGAGCAAGGCCATGGTCATGGTCGCCTGCTCGCATATCGAAGAAGATCCGGCATGGAGCTTCGTCACCGCGCGCATCCTCATGGACGATATCCGTGACGAAGTGCTGGGCGAACGCCTCACCCAGGCCCAGATGAAGAAGCGCTATGCCACCTACTTCGGTGAATACGTGCAGGAAGCCGTGGACGCCCAGCTGCTCGACAAGCGCATGCTGGAATTCGATCTGGACCGCATGGGCAAGGCTCTCAAGCCCGATCGCGATCTCGACATCACCTACCTCGGCCTCAAGACCCTCGTGGACCGGTATTTCGTGCACCTGCCCGACGGCCGCACCATCGAACTGTTGCAGGCCTTCTGGATGCGCGTGGCCATGGGCCTCTCCCTGAACGAAGTGGAGCGCGAGAAGCGCGCCATCGAGTTCTATGAGATCCTCTCCAGCCTGCGCTTCACCAGCTCCACGCCTACCCTGTTCAATTCGGGCACCCTGCATTCGCAGATGTCCTCGTGCTACCTCACCACCGTCCCGGACGACCTGGGCGGCATCTTCGGCGCCATCAAGGACGACGCCTTGCTGTCCAAATTCGCGGGCGGCCTCGGCAACGATTGGTCCAACGTGCGCGGCCTCGGCGCCCACATCAAGGGCACCAACGGCAAGAGCCAAGGCGTCATCCCCTTCCTCAAAGTCGCCAATGACACGGCCGTGGCCGTGAATCAGGGCGGACGCCGCAAGGGCGCCATGTGCGCCTACCTCGAAACCTGGCACATGGACATCGAGGAGTTCCTGGAACTGCGCAAGAACACCGGCGACGATCGCCGCCGCACCCATGACATGAACACGGCCAACTGGATTCCGGATCTGTTCATGAAGCGCGTGATGACCGATGGGGAATGGACCCTGTTCAGCCCCAACGAGGTTCCCGATCTCCATGACCTGTACGGCAAGGATTTCGAGAAGCGCTATAAGTTTTACGAAGAGGAATCCCGCCAGGGCCGCATCAAGACCTTCAAGAAAATGAGCGCCTTGGCCCTTTGGCGCAAGATGCTCACCATGGTCTTCGAAACCGGCCATCCTTGGATGACCTTCAAGGATCCGTCCAACATCCGTTCCCCTCAGCGCCATGCCGGCGTGGTGCATAGCTCCAACCTGTGCACGGAAATCCTGCTCAACACCAGCGATGCCGAAATCGCGGTGTGCAATCTGGGTTCCATCAACATGCTGGCCCATATCAAGAAGGGCAAGCTCGACCACGAGATGATGGGCGAGACCGTCGGCATCGCCATGCGCATGCTCGATAACGTCATCGACCTCAACTACTATCCCGTGGTGCAGGCCCGCAATTCCAACCTGCGCCATCGCCCCGTGGGCCTCGGCATCATGGGTTTCCAGGACGCCCTGTACGAGCTGGGCATCGCCTACTCGTCGGATGCGGCCGTGGAATTCGCGGACAAGTCCATGGAGGTCATCTCCTACCACGCCATCCTGTCCAGCTCCAAGCTGGCCAAGGAACGCGGTACCTATCCCAGCTACCAGGGTTCTTCGTGGTCGAAGGGCCTGCTGCCCATCGACACCGTGGAAATCATGGCGGCCGAGCGCGGCGAACCCGTGCTCATGGACACCACCTGCAGCCTGGATTGGGCGCCGGTACGCGAGCATATCAAGCTGTGGGGAATGCGCAATTCCAATACCATGGCCATCGCCCCTACGGCCACCATCTCCAATATCATCGGCGTGTCGCAGTCCATCGAGCCGACCTACAAGAACCTGTACGTGAAGAGCAATCTTTCCGGCGACTTCACGGTCATCAACACCTACCTGGTCGAACGCCTCAAGAAACTGGGCGTATGGGATCAGGCCATGGTCGATGACCTCAAGTATTTCGACGGCGAGCTGGCCGAGATCAAGCGCATCCCCGAGGCGGAGAAGAAGATCTTCCTCACCTCCTTCGATATCGAACCCAAGTGGCTCATCGCCTGCGCCATGAAGCGCCAGAAATGGATCGACATGGGCCAGAGCCTCAACCTGTACATGGCGCAGCCCAGCGGCAAGAAGCTGGACACCATGTATAAGCTGGCTTGGCAGGCGGGTCTCAAGACCACCTATTACCTGCGGTCCCTGGGCGCCACCAACGCCGAGAAGTCCACCCTGGACAAGACCCGCGGCGTGAACTCGGTCTCGAACGGCGACAACTCGGGCCCGACCCACGGCCTCGACGGAAAGTCCAAGGAAGAGACCGTCGCGGGCGTGGCCATCAAGCCCAGCATCGTGAAGGATCCCCTTGACGCGGCCACCGCGGCGGCGGCCCTCTCGGTACTGAAGCAAGGATCGGCAACGCGCTCCTCTAGCGCGCTGGATCGCGCGACCGCATCGGCTCGGGCCCTGGCGGACGCGGAAGCGGAAAAACAGGCGGCCAAGGCAGCCTGTTCCATCATTAACGGTGAGGAGTGCGAAGCATGCCAATGAACTGGGATGACGAAAACGAGAATAGCGGAGCCCCCAGCGTATTCGGCGGTTCCGCGTCGGTAGCGGTCAAAGCGGCTCCAAGCGCGGCACCCAGCGCGCCGTTGGCGGCGCCCGCCGTGTCCGGTCCGGAAGCCCGTATGGCTGCGGTCTCCTCCATCCTGCCCGACTCGGCTGCTGCCACCGCCCTCAAGGCGGCGGCGGCCTCCCTCAACGGCACCGCCAAGCTCGATTCCCTGCTCGGGGAATCCACCGCCCGCGTGAAGGTGGACGAGAAGCGCATCATCAATTGCCGCGCCGATCTCAATCAGCTGGTGCCCATCAAGTACCAGTGGGCTTGGCAGAAGTACCTCGACGCCTGCGCCAACCACTGGATGCCCCAGGAAATCAACATGTCGCGGGACATCGAACTCTGGAAGAGCAACGAGCTCACCGAGGACGAGCGCCGTATCGTGAAGCGCAATATGGGGTTCTTCTCCACGGCCGATAGCCTGGTGGCGAACAACATCGTGCTCGCGGCTTACAAGCACATCACCAATCCCGAGTGCCGCCAGTACATGCTGCGCCAGTCCTTCGAAGAAGCGCTGCACACCCATGCCTACCAGTACATCATCGAGTCCCTCGGCCTGGACGAGTCCGAGATCTTCAATATGTACCACGAGGTCAACTCCATCCACGGCAAGGACGCCTTCGAGATCTCGCTCACCCGCGAAATGCTCAAGCCCGATTTCGAGACGGAGAGCTTCAAGGGCGCCCAGACCTTCCTGGAAAACCTCATCGGCTACTACGTGATCATGGAAGGCATCTTCTTCTATTCCGGCTTCGTGATGATGCTGAGCTTCCAACGCCAGAACCGCCTGCCGGGTTCGGGCGAGCAGTTCCAGTACATCCTGCGCGACGAAACCATGCACATGAACTTCGGCATCGACGTGATCAACCAGATCAAGATCGAGAACCCGGACCTGTGGACTCCCGCCGTCAAGGAGAACTCCACGGAACTCATCCGCAAGGCCGTGGAACTGGAAATCGCCTACGCCAAGGACACCATGCCCCGCGGGATATTGGGCCTGAACGCCTCCATGTTCGAAGACTACGTGCAGTACGTGGCCGACCGCCGCCTCGAGAAGATCGGGCTGCCGAAAGTGTACGGCGCCAGCAATCCTTTCCCCTGGATGTCCGAAATCCTCGACTTGAAGAAGGAGAAGAACTTCTTCGAGACCCGCGTGACCGAATACCAGACCGGCGGCGCGCTGAACTGGGATTGATGGAAAGCCGGCCCGGGACGACCTGGGGCCGGAAAGACATCGGTTGATTTCGAAGGGCTCGCGCAAGCGGGCCCTTTTTGCGTCTAAAGGAGAATGCGGGCCCCATGGAAGACTACGAAGAAAAACTGAAACGATTCAGTATGCTGGAGCTCGTCGATGCGATAAACAACATCGACCGGGAAAAGTTCCCGGAACGCCATGCCCAGGCCCAGAAGAGATATGAGGAAATCAAAAACGATCCCGCTTTTTTGAAGGATTACCAGGCCGCAAAATACCACACGGGCTGGAAGCGATTCTGGGCCATGTGGTTGGATGGTGAGATACTGAGCGCGGGGGCGTGGCTGGCTTATTTCGGCTTACGGCCATACGTTGGGGGCATGCCGTTCAGCAATGACTCGATCCAGAACTTTTTGGATCCAGCCTATACCATCTGGCTCACCTACGCTTTCGGGCAAACGCTGGGGAAACGAATCTGCGGAGTCCGCGTCGTCTCGTATCCCGACGAAGGGAAAATCAACTTCAAGTCCGCTCTCTTGCGGGAAATCTTCCCGGTAGCCTCGGCCCTGGTGTATGTCCCCTTGATATCCTTCTCGACCAAAAACACGACCCTCGGGATGATCCGGGACGGAATTGTGGAGACCCTAAACATCGGGGCCTTTGCATGGGTGCTGCTGGAAATCGTGACCATGCTGAGCAATGAAAAGCGGCGTGCGCTTCATGATAAGATCGCGGGTACGGTGGTCATCAAAGTTTAGCGGCGGACCTGTCAGATCTAGAAGGAGCAGCGAAATGGATCCGAATAGCGAAGCAGTCGTTCGCGGCTACCTGATGACCATTGAAAAGAGCGCCACCAAGGAAACCTTGGAAGCCTTCCTGCACAACGATATCCATCAATACGAATTCCCTAGCCGCATGAACCCGAATGGCCGGTGCCGCAAGAAGGCGGAAATGCTGGCCGACTGCGAAAAGGGTAAGGCGCTCTTGACCGTTCAGGAATACCGGATAAAAAGCCTGATCTCGGATGGCAATCGCGTCAGCGCGGAAACCGAATGGGTTGGGACCCTGGCCATCCCCTTAGGCAGCCTGAATGCCGGAGATCGGATGCGAGTGAACTTCGGGGTCTTCTTCCGTATCCAGGACGGGAAGATTATCGAGCAGAACAATTACGACTGCATCCATCCATGGTAATGGTAATGAACCGATTCGCGGGTAATATCCAAAAGGAGATACAATGACGATGACCGAGTGGTTTTTGTGGATCTACGATATCATGTGCGGCCTCCTGCTGGGCGGTGCCCTGTTTGAACGGCTGGTATTGGTCTCGGTGTGGGCATCCGCGCCGCCGGACTCCGTACGGCAATGGAACAACCATCCTGAGTACAAGCTTGATCCATCCGGGCGCTTCTTCAAATTCGTAACCTTGCCCCTCATGCTGTTGACCCCGATCAACGCTTGGTTGGCCTGGCGAATGGGCGGGTCGGTGGGACAGTGGCTACTTATCTCCACCGCCTGTGTGCTGGTGGTGATCATCGCGACCATCGCTTATTTCGCGCCCCTGATCATCATTCTGACTTATAAGAACGGGGCCGGGCTTGATGACGAAGCCGTGCGGAAAAAGACTGCGCAATGGTTGGGTTGGCAATATCTGCGGTTGGCGGTTTTGGCCGCAGGGTGGATTGCCGGCCTGAAGGCGCTTCAAATCTTGGGGTAGGGACGGCGCTTCCCGATGCGTTGGTGTACTAAATCAGGTGAAGGCAAAATGAAAAAATGGATTCTTGCCGCAGTGGGGCTGTCATCCTTTTTCTGTCGTTGAGTTACCAGACAGTGCAACTTGGCGGACCGGGCCTTGGCAACAAGGATACGACGTATTCATGCCAGGGGAAGACGCAATGCGGGGAGATGCTGTCGTGTTCGGAGGCGAAGTATTACCAGGGGAATTGTCCGAATACGGTGATGGACAGGGATGGGATCCCGGGTGGGAAACAGTGGTGTGGGCATTGAGTGCGTGGGGAACCGGGCGGAGGCGGTTTCCCGGGCATAAGGAAGGGTGTAGTCCCCTTGCCCGGGGACTTGGAGGTTATTTTTAGGCCATGCTCGATCCGGATCCGCGCTTTCTCGCCAAGCTTCGCCAGCAGGCGGAATTCACCGATGCCGAATTGGCGGAATTCCTTGAGTGCTGGGAAACCAAATTATTGCGCAAGAAGGACCACTATCTGCGCGCCGGCGATATTTGCCGATCCACCGCGTACGTGAACAAGGGGTGTCTCCGGCGTTACGAGATTGGCGCCGACGCGAAGGAGAACATCCTCAACTTCGCCCTCGAAGATTGGTGGGTCGGCGATTTGGAGAGTTTCTGGAATCAAAAGCCCGGTCGCTTCTACATCCAAGCCCTGGAGGATTGCGAATTGCTTTTGCTTTCGCGCGTGGAGTTCGTGAAGGCCTGCGATCGTTTTCCCAAGTACAAAGCCTTCCATGACGAGAAAATGCACCGTTCCTATTTCGCCACCTTGAAGCGCATGACCGTGGCCACCTCGGGCTCGGCGGAAGAGAAATACCTCTTGCTGGCGAAGGAGCAGCCGCAACTATTCCAACGGGTGCCGCTGCATTACATCGCCTCGTACCTGGGTATCGAGCCGGAATCCTTGAGCCGTTTGCGGCGCAAGCTGGCCGGAAAATAGTGCGGTATTTCCTAACCTAGATCAAGGAAACCGGACCCCCTCCGGGCCTATCTTATCAGCATAGGCCGCGACGTTGCGGCCACAACCGGAGAAGCCGAATGCCCGTCATGATCGTCCGCCATAAAGTCGAGGATTTCAAGAACTGGAAGGCCGTTTTCGATTCGATGAACGAGACCCGCAAGGGATACGGATGGACCGCCCACGAGGTCTACCGCAGTGCCCAGGACCCAAACCACGTGACCATCGTCAACCACATGCGGGACGCGGCGCAAGCCAAGGCCTATGGGACCTCGGACGCGCTGAAGAGCGCGATGGCGAAGGCCGGGGTCATGGGCCCTCCGGACATCACCATCCTTGAAGACGCGGATTCCCGGCTGTATTGACAAATACGCGCCAGGTCCCGGCTCGCCCTAAGCGTGAACCGGCCCGGTCGTGAGGGCTCAAGCCCCTCGATCGGGCCACCCGCCGGGCCTACTGCTCCAACTTCCTCACCAACTGTGAGCTGGCTCCCGCGCTTCCCTTCAGGGTCAGCAAATACATACCCAACGGAGCCCGCGACACATCGCAAACCGAACGTCCCATGCCCTTTCCTGCGGCAACCTGCTCTCCCTTTAACGTGCTGAGCGTATACCGATAGCTCCCTGGCCGATCGAGTATCAGCCGTCCGCCCGCCTCCATCCGAATCTGCGCCTCCACCCCTTTTGCCATGTGGGCCAATGATGCTGGGGCTATGCCCAGTTTCGAAACCATGGTCCCCAATACGTAGCCTCGGCTCATGCTGGGCAGGCCCTGGTAATTGAGGTCCCTGCCTGCCTGGAGCGAAAGGTAGGCGCCGCCGTTCGCGTCGAGGAGAATCGCATTCGGCGCCAGCGTGGCTTGGGCCGTTCCTTCCACCAATCCATGCTTCTTGTACTTGAAATTCCGGTCCATGACATACAGTACGAGGCCATCGTTGTTCTGGGTTTTGAGGGTGATTTTGATTGTCGTGTCGGGAGTAACGAAGCCGAAATCCGAAGTGGCGCGGACGATGGCGGTGACGGCCACCTGGGAGTCCCGTACCGCGAGCTGGAGGGGATTGGTCAGATGGACTTTGCGGACCACCTTCATTTGCGCATCCAGTTCCACCACGTAGCCATCTTTTACCTGGGTATTGGTTTGCTTGATGAGGGTATCGGTGGAATTGAGGATGGGACTGTCATTGACGCCGGACATGAGCGCGAAGATATGACCGCTTGCGGGTTCCATAACCGTGGTGGGGGAGTTGGGGAAGCCGTTATCTTCCCAACGGAAGCCGTAAGGCGCCGCAATCATCTTCAAAGGCGTCCCATCTTCCGTGAAGGTCTTGGCAGTCAATGCGAACATGCCGCGATGGTAATTGTAGACGCCCGGGCTTGCCACGTCCGTCCCCACCGTGAATACCTTTCCGGGTTCGGTCCATTGGAAATAGAACATGGTGAATGCGGAAGCATCGCTGGTCCCGAACGATCGTCCGATGGATCCGTCGGGTTTTACTTCGATGAGATAGCTTTCCGATCCGGTGGGTGAGCCGGGGATGGTGTCGTTTCCGAAGATGTAGGACTTGGCTATACCATTCGCGGCGATGCCGAGCGTACCGTCCGACATGACTTGGAATCGGAGGACGCGGCCGACCACCAGCTTTTTGCACCAGGCCAACTTGCCGTCCGGCTGGTAACGGGAAACGAAATAGCAGGCACCGGTGTAGGTGACTTGTGTCGTATCGGGAAGGGTCAAGGCAGTGATGCTGAATTTATCCATCAGGTAGCTGCCGCCTGCGGAGTCGACGCCCAAGCAGGTTTCGCCCGCATAGGCCGCGCTTCCGCCTAGGATTTTCGTGCTCCACTTGGACGCGATGGTATCGCTGTAGCGGGCCATTACGAAGCCACGCACTTGCGTGCCCGCGAGTTTATCGCTCACGCCGCCGAAATAGAAGTCGCCGTTGTTGCCTATGGCGCCCGCGCTCCACACCGTGGTTCCGCTGATCCCTATGCTTTTCGCCCAAGCCCATTGAGCTTGGGATTGGGATGCCAGCATACCCAGAAGCATCGCGGCCGGCACAATGGATCGTTGCAGAAATCGTCGTAACGGTAGATGGCCATGATTCATGGATGAGTCCTTCATAGTATGGGCCTGGTTGGAATTTCGATGTCCAATTGTGGCATGTCGGCTGTCCCGAAGCGAATGAAACCTACGTTTTACACCAGTCCTCCTACAAGGTTGATTTTCGGGGCGCATTTCGGCCCTTGATTGGAAAGCCAGATGCGGTATTCCACAATATTCCGACCCCTGCTGTCGGCGGTTTTTACAGTCGCGGCGCGTGTTCACGAAACGGAGACTAACTGTTCCAGGCCGGGACGAACATCCGGTGCATTTTCTACGCTTTAACACGCGCAATTTTGGGCCTAAATCGGTGGGATGAGGATGCTGTAATGAAGCCAAGAATATGGTTCGTTTTGTTTTCTGCTTTGATCCTGTCATGCAAGCAGGAACCCGGTCCCGATGTCAAAAAGCCGGAGCTGCCGGAGAAAAAGGTAAGCCTGGTAACCTGCAATAGAACGGCGATACCCAATGACCCCCCGGATTTGGATTCCATCGTGATCGATACCTGTTCATTTCAAGGGTATACCGTAGTCGATTCCGGTTATCCGGACAGGAATGGAAGATATACGTCTTCGACGCAACTTTTTTTGAACGGGAAAGAAATCGCCTTCAAGGACATGTTCAATGAAAAAGTCGGCGAGTTGGAACGGATCGTCAGCGACTCGCTGAATGCGAATACGAAAGCGAATTTGGCCGAGGAAGAATTCACCCATTGCTTCGAACAACTGGAGCAACAACCCGATACCTCCGCGTCGTACTCCGTGAAGGATTTGCAAATCAGTTTCATTGGAGAGGCGATGTTTTTTTCATCTCCCACGGGAGTCTACGGAAATGGATGCGAACCCGCCGTAGAGATCGTCACCAGTATCAAGGCGGAAGATCTGCTTCCCTACATCAAACGGGTTAAATGAAAATGGCGATCCTGAACCCGGGATGGTTTCCGGCGGCAGTCTCCGGGCTGTGCGTCCTGTTTTCGGCATGCGTGGGCTCGATGCCTAATCTTTCCACGACCGAAGAACAGATCGCAAACGGTCAAATCCAATTTGTCGGAGGGGATGGCTCTTCGATTGAGAAAGCCGTCGTCATCAAGGGTGCGAAGAACGAAGAAGACGGGGTCGAGGCAGAGGAGATATTCATCACCCAAAAATTTGGTCGAAAAGGCATCGATTGGAAATTCACCGGCTCATCGCTTGTGAAAGAAAGACGTAAACATTTTGATGTGATGGCGATAGTCCTGCTCGCGAGTAACGCGAAGGCTGCCATCATTTTCGACATTTCCTCATTTTTTGGAAAAGATTGACTGAAATGAAAGTGCTTCTGTTGCTTATTCCCCTGCTGGTCCTTGCATGCGCGAACGTCAAGGAAGTGGATTTTGAAAAGACAAACGCACAGGAAATATCCGATATCAACGCGGATATAAAGAGCAGAGAGGTCCTGATTCAAAAAATTACCGGAGATAGTCTCCGGGGCAAAGTCTCAGCACTAGACGGTAAAACTCTGATCCTGGCCGTTAATGCTACCACAACCGACACGGTAACATTTCAGGAACTGAAATCGATCAGTTATAGGAGTAAAAGCCTGGGAACGGCGACGTACGGGGTACTTGGATTACTCGCCGCATGCTATGTCTGGAACAAAATGCCGGAGGGCCCTGGGTTTAAGGTCGGACATGGGATATTGCACTGGGCTATTCTGATCCCATTAGGTACGGGATATTTCGGGTACAATTTTGGTCGCACGGAAAGGTATGAGAACTCTGGCGCAATCAAAAAGTAGGGATAGCCGAAAACCCGGCGTCGCGAAATCTACTTTATGGTAGGTGAAGAAATGATTGGCGGGGAAATGACACCTAAAATACCCACTCTGTTCGGGTTGCTTTTATTCCTGACCGGTATTGGTCAGGCTTTTGAATTGCCCAAAGGCTGGATAATGCCCACCGACTCCATGTTCAATGGAGCTTGGAGGAAACCAAGCCCAAGCAAATATTTGGCGGCCGCCACCGATATCAATTGCGATGGAATCGTAGACTCCATCCTGATTCTCCAGCCTGCGAAGGGGCGGGGCATCGGGTTGTTCGCCTTTTTGCAGGATAGTAACGGGCTTTATAAGTCGAGCCTGCTCTTTGACAGCCGAAAGGATGCGCCGGATCTGAAAGGCCTTTCGGAAATGGAGAGCGCTAAGGTGCAAATAGGGTATCGCGCATTATTCGGCATTAAGACCGTCGCACGAGGCAGATATGCTACGGCGTGTGGTCAAGGGTATCGGGCCTGCGGAAAAAATGAAAAGCGGAATATCGAAGTGGCGTGTGGCGGTATTGATTTCTTCCCATTCGGAGAGGGCGGGAATTCAAATTTTTACTGGGACAAAAAGAAGCACAAGGTTTTATCGGCACTGATGAATGACTAAGAAAATGCCGGCGTTCCGGGCCGGTGTAACCCTTTCGTTTACGTAACGCCCCCAATACCCCTACTCGAAAGCCCCGCCGATGTTGTCCTCGGGACAACCCTTTCTGGCCGCTTCGTAGCAGTACCCTAGTCCTGCATCGGGACCCCGCCTTAGATTAACCCCGCGGGGAGGGTGGACCTCAACTCCGCTTCGGGACAAGACGGGGGGATTTAATGCGTTTTTACCGCGTAAACCTGTTTTTGGCTTTTTTGGTTTCCGCCGCGTTTCCTGCCGCCAAGGCATCCCTGGGCAATGCCTCTGTTCTCGCTTCCCGCATTACCGCAGAGGGCATTGCCGCATCCAACGTCTTTACCTTGGCCATCGATGCTTCGGAAACCCTTACCTTTGATTTGGATGCCATCGAAGCGGACCAAGCCGGCTTCACCATGTCAGGCCGGGCCCGCGGATCCGCGGGTTCCGACTTCATTCTGAAAGGCGATGCGTCCGAGATTTCGGGATGGGTGGTGTTGCGGGACCGTGATGCCGGATACGAATATTCAACCGATGGCCAAGGGGTGGTGTGGGCCGAAAAGGTCCCCATCTCCCGCATCTTTCCGGTTTGCGATCTGCCCGATGGGCCCGCCGAATCGGGCGCAATCTTTCCTGAGCCTCCCATCGCCCTAGGCCCTCCCGATTCCCTGGGCTCGCTCCCCGGATTCATCAAGCCGTATCCTGGAACCTCCATCCGCAAGCTCCAGAGCCGACCCGGTGCGACCCAAGTGATTTATGTGGACGTCACCCGTATCATGAACGGAGAGACCCCGATCGGTTGGACCAAGGATCAGATGTATCAGATATGGCAGGGCTTCACCGCCGGGCTTTCCATGTTCGACGTGAACATCACCACCGATTCCGCCATCTACAAGGCAGCGGGCCTCAAGAATTCGGGTAAGGCCATCATGTACGACCAGACGGGAACGTCATTTTCGCCCGTTAACGGCTTCGGTTCCTCGCGCTTCTCGACCATCTACCGTAAGTCGAGCCCGCAATACAATGCCGGAACGCTTATCCACGAGGTCGGCCACCTGCTGGGGCTAAGCCACGATGGCGGCCCCAACCAGGAATATTTCCCCGGCTTCAAGACCTATGGATGGTGCCCGATCATGGGTTCGCATGTCAGCGCGTTGAGCTATACGAACACTTTGTGGCAATGGAGCAAAGGGCAGTACGCCCAGGCGACGCAAACCCAGGATGATATCGCACTCATCGGCCGCCATCTTCCCTTCCGGGAGGACGATATTACCGCGCCGACCTCCCTGGCGCTGGACGGCGATTCGGTGTCGCTGGCCCGGAACTGGGGACAGATCTCGAGCTCCGATGATTCCGACACCTTTACCTTCCAGATCGGTGCGACCGCAGGCGGAAGGGTCCGGCTCAATATCGACCGCATCGAATACAGCCGCGGTTCCATGTTGGACGTGGACGCCACCCTGCGCGACGCCTCGGGCCGGGTAGTGACCCGCAAGAATAAGATCGCCGCGCGGTCAGCCGATATCGATACCACCCTGCCCGCTGGAAAATACTCCCTCACCCTCAAGGGCGGGGCGGAAGGCACGCCGAGCAACGGATTCTCAAACTATTCCTCGCTCGGTTATTACGGGATCCAAGGTCGGATCATAGGCGCATCCATTCCCGTCGCAATCGCGGCTCGGCATGGCGAAGCAAATGCCGGACTGACGGCTACGGCGCATGGGGCCAATCTGGAGCTGCGGTTCCAAGGGGTTACCCGGGTCGGGGATATCGCGCTCTATGCCGCCCGGGGCGAACGCGTGTTCGCATCGAAGGAAAGGGTATCCAGCATAGACACCTCCAGGTTACCCCCCGGACTTTATCTGCTCGCGGCCCGCGTGGATGGGCGGTCCGTGTCCCGCCGCATCGCCCTGCCCTGAAATAGGGGGGTGCTACCGCTCCAGCGGGAATCGGGACTATATTGCAAACCCATGCCGGGTTCCCGCTTGATTCATCTCCTGCTCTCGACGGCTTTTACCCTCGGCCTCGCGGCTTGCACGCACTCCACCGCTCCCGATCCCAAACCCGGTTCCATCGTCCCGCTGACTTTGGGCGAATCCCACCCGGGCCAGTATAATCTCGGGCCCGTGGACTGGAAGGAATCGCAATGGCATAACTCCTGCGCCCCCTATCCGGCTTCGGTGCAGGCATCCGAAGGTGAGCTTTTGGCGGGTCTGGCCCTGGGCTGGAACGGCAATGGCCAAATGTGCGATGCCTGCGTTTACATTACCACCGGCAAGGGCAAATCCATCCTGGCCCGCGTGGTCACCACCGGTACCACCAAAAGCCCCAATGACATTGATCTGAGCCCGTCCGCTTACGCGGCCTTGGACCAGGGGGAGTATCCCCGCGACATGTCATGGCAAATCGCCAAGTGCGCGGCCACGGGGAACGTGGCTTACCAATTCCAAACCGGGGCCAACATCTGGTGGACCAGTCTTTGGGTCCGGAACGTCCGTTTGCCGCTGGTCGCGGTGGAAGTCAAAAGCGCGAACCATCCGGCCTGGTTCACCCTCAAGCGCGCGAACGATGGGACCTATACGGATGCCGGTGGATTCGGGGACGGGGCGTTCACGATGCGCCTTACTTCCATTGATAGTCAGACGGTAACGGATGAATTCACTTCCCTGCAACCGGGGAAGCTGGTCGAGTCAAAGGGGCAATTCCAATAATGGCTACGGATTGGCGGAAAGAGAATTTCGAGGGAATGGCCCAACTGCTGGGCTATCTGACGGACAAGCCGAAATTGCAGAAGTACCGGGAATACTGCGGCTACAGCGAGAAGGGGCATAGGCGGGAAGCGCTCCATGCCATCAAGGCGTTCCTGAAGGAAACCGCGACCTGGGACTTCCAGGAACGTAAGGAATTCGTGGATTGGATCATGTGGGTCCATCATGGTCTGCCGGAGGTGCAAGGCTTGCTGCCCAGTGCGATGTATCTGGAACTCATCGAACCGACCTTATCGGAGTGGATGGCCAATGAGCCTAAGCATAGCGGTCCTTACCGTTGGTCGGGCGGGGAGGAAAATCTCAGGAAGGCGATCGCGCTGGATAAGCTCGATGGAATCGCCATCATGAAATTCGGAAAGATGATCCTGAACGCGACGAACTATTCCTTGCATGAATTGCCGGAAACGTATTTGGGTGAACCTCAGGAGGACTCTGATGATTTGGAGGAGGCCCTGGGGTATCTGAGCGGGGCACTCGGGGATCCCGGGAAGGATGCGCTGATGGAGTCGCTGAAAGCCAATGCGGACCGCATCCGGAAATGGATCCTGAAGATCGAAGAATGAAGAGCGCCAGGGCATAATCGCAAAATGAAAAAACTGCTTACCGAAATCCGCGCATGTACCCTTTGCGAACGCCATCTGCCCAATGATCCCCGGCCGATTCTCTCGGCCCATTCCCAAAGCAAAATCCTCATTATCGGACAGGCTCCCGGGAGAGTGGTCCATGAAACCGGGATCCCGTGGGACGATCAAAGCGGCAAGGAACTGCGGCGTTGGCTCGGAGTCGAGCCGGCCGCGTTTTACCAGGAAAAGAACTTCGCGCTGCTTCCGATGGGATTCTGCTTTCCCGGCACCGGAAAATCCGGGGACCTGCCGCCCCGGCCCGAATGCGCCCTGCAATGGCATGAGCGGATACTCCGCAAGATGAAAGCGGTAAAGCTGACCGTGCTCATCGGGACCTACTCCCAGCGTTATTACCTGGGGGACGCGAACGCGAAATCGGTTACCGAAAACGTCCGCAACTTCCGGGAATTCCTGCCCAGGTATCTGCCTCTGGTCCATCCTTCCCCGCGCAACAAGATCTGGCACAAGAAAAACCCGTGGTTCGAGCGTGAAGTGGTCCCGGAATTGCACCGGATCGTCGCGGAGGCCCTGGAATACTAGGTTTGCTTTCCGGTAGGAGGCCGAATGATGGAAAATCTGACCGTCAAAGAGATCATGACCTTCGTCCCCTCGGGCAAGGACTACCGCAACACACTCGCCTTTTACAAAGACCTGGGATTCACTGCCGATTATGAATCGGACGACCTCTCGATCCTGCGCATCGGAACGCATCGATTCTTCCTGCAGAACTTCGTCAATGCCGAAATGCAATCCAATTTCATGATGAACCTGGAGGTGGAGGATCTCGATGCCTGGTGGCGGAAAATCGAAGCGGCGCGGCTCACGGAAAAATACCCCGGTACACGGGCGATTCCACCCAAGGATTACCCTTGGGGCAAGCGGGAGATCCATTTGATCGGCCCTGATGGAGTGTTGTGGCATATTGCCATCCTGATCCCGGAGAAAACATGATCCGCATTGAAGAGACCATGGTCTTCGCTGCACCCATCGAAGTGGTGTTCGATGCGGAGCGGAATATTTCCCTGCATTCGGCCACGCAAGGGCATCGCGGAGAGAGGGCCGTGGCGGGCGTAACGTCCGGCTTGATCGAAGCGGGGCAGGAGGTCGAATGGGAAGCGGTGCACTTCGGGATCAAGCAGCGTTTGCGGATACGCATAACCCATATGGAGAAACCCCTTTGGTTCCGGGACGAGATGGTATTCGGGGCGTTTAAGACTTTCGTTCATGAGCACCGGTTCCGGGATCTCGGTCCCGGGCGTTGCGAGAAGTACGACCTCATGATGATCGAAGCGCCGTTTGGGCTACTGGGCAAGCTCGCGGAAATCCTCTTCCTCAAGCGGTATATGACGGTTTTCCTACGCAAGAAGAACATGGATTTGAAGGGGATGATCGAAAATGAATTGGAGGAAAAATGGCGACGGTGAATAACTACATCAACTTCGACGGGAACTGCGCGGAGGCGTTCGACTTCTACAAGGCGGCGTTCGGCGGGGAGTTTTCCAACAAGATGAAGTTCGGGGAAGCTCCCGGTATGGAAGGGGTTCCCGCGGAACTGAAGGATCGGCTGATGCACGTCGCGCTTCCGGTGGGAAATACGGTGCTGATGGGTAGCGATTGGTCTCCGCAATTCGGGCCCATGGTCCGCGGCAATTCTTTCGCGGTTTCCATCCAGACCGAGACCAAGCCCGAAGCCGATGCGCTCTTCAAGGCGCTGACCATAAGCGGCAAGGTGACCATGCCTCTCGAAAACACCTTTTGGGGCGCCTATTTCGGAATGTTCACGGATAAGTTCGGCATCAATTGGATGATCAACTGCGAACAGAAGAAAGCCTGAGCCCGAATTTCATCCGTTGGTCAGTTGTCGGAAGGTTGTCAGGGGATTCGGTAGGCGTCCGTGGAGTCAGAAGGATCGGCGGATGCCGGTGATTCCCTGCTTCAACCCTCCCCAGTCCAATTCCGGGTGCCTTGCCCAAATGCCTACAGATACATCTGTGCCTTGCTTCCGGCCCAAGGTATGCTGCGTGGTCGGGCTCTTCACGTCGCCGGCACGGTAAGTCCCCACCAGGGTACTTGCATCGAGAGTGTGGTGGGGGCCAGACCCGTATGCGTTCCCCTGGGGGGGATGATTAGCTTCGTTGTGCTCTTGCAGGTTCAACAGATGAATCGCCATATCCAAGTACCTTTCTCATTCCCGTAGGATCGGATTCCCGGTTTGGAATAATGAACCGGGCACACGGAATCCAAGCTCGTTGGCCCGGGAATCCGCGGACCGGCGGCCGTCGATACGAACATGTAGACCTTCGCCTTGAATGAGAATGAGGGATATGGCGGCAGCCCTTCGGGGTGGAAGGACGGAGGTAGTTGCAAGCGCTTGGGAAAAGACCCACTCGGGCAGGCTCGGTTCTTTCAATGCGTTTACCCAGGAGTTATGTCCCACGCCCGGAAACTCGGTATATTTGGGGCTGCCGCCGGCTTTTCTGATGGCTGCAATCATGTTCCGCGAGTTGGCTACGGGGACCGTAGGATCCGCGTCCCCATGGAATGCCCAGATAGGGACGTTCTTGATGCGTGCCGCGCTTGCGGTATCTCCGCCTCCGCAAATCGGAACCGCCGCCGCGAACCTACCCGGGAAGCGTTCGATCATTTCCCATGTCCCATACCCACCCAAAGACAAACCGGCAATGTATATGCGATCGGGATCAAGATTGAATTCGCGGCCAAGGGAGTCCAGGATTTCAAGGACGACCTGGGCCGTATTCGCAATGGAACGCGAAGCGATTGGTGCGCCCATGTTGGACCAACTGTTTCCCACCGGACATTGGGGCGCCACCACGAAGGAAGGGTGCTTTGACTGGTTGGAATCGGCGGCCCATAGCGGAGCAAGCTGGTAAGCCGTAACCTGCTTGGCGTTGTCCGTGCCGCTTTCACCGACGCCATGAAGGCAGAGTACCAGAGGGTATCGCTTCGCGGAATCGTAATTCTTCGGAACAAAAATCCGGTAGGGTAGGCTGAGGCCGGATTTCCCCGCCTGGGTGCGGGCCTGGAACGCGCTCAATGGAACCGTCTGCCCTATAACCATCGTCTGGGTCGCGACGGCGATTATTATGGCCAGTTTCACACCGCTCATGAAATTAAACCGGTTCACACGGGTCTTCCTGGTGTTTCTTTTGAAGGTTTTCAGCATAGATTTCCCTTTCGCCTGGGTTGCTCCTGGACAGAATTTCCGTTACAAATATTCAGATTAGGCTGGACATGAGCCCAATCTATCCCGGAAAGCGATGGTTTGGCCCTTGCCTTGGGAGCAACCTGGACGTATCGTATTAAAAGACTGGTTCTCGGTGGTTCTAGGCCTTTTTCCGGTTGGAGGTTCCATGGTCGACGGCTCGTCCCGCAAAGACTCCCATTCCTCCGTAAGGGTGGGCCGACGCTTTCTCGAAATGGCCTTTGCATCGGGTCAATTTGCCAGCGGCGATCGCCTTCCCTCCTTGCAGTCCCTTTCACGGCAGGCCAAGGTTTCAAAGTCGGCCATGTCCCGTGCAGTGCATGGCTTTGCGGAAGCGGGGAAAATCTCAATCCTCAAAAACCATGGTTTATTCGCGGGAAAAGTGGAAGATCGAGTCATTGGGGGCCTGGGCGTATATTTGGAAAAGGCGCCTTTGAAAAAATGGCAGTTGCTGCGCGCGCGATTGGAGCAGGATATCTATGCGGGCCGATTCCCTAAAGGGTCGGACTTGCCGCCCGTAACGGATCTTGCGCAAAGCTATGGCACGAGTACTCCCACCCTGAGAAAAGCCATGGTGGATTTGTTGCGTGCCGGTGTGGTGAAGCCGAATGGCAGGGCGTTCCGGGTACCTCGACCCGACGTAATGCCGGGTCAAGCCGCGATCCACTACACCGCTTGGATGTCGCCGGACGAGGCGCGTCTCTGGTTTCTACGTGATCGAACCATCGAGTTCCTGGCTTCACTGGGCCGCGCTTGCGCAGAATCCAACTTGAGGCTGCTGGTCTCAAGCTATGAGCCCCGGCGAGGGTTCCACTGGCACACGGGCCGGGATCGTTCCGCGGCCTCGCTTCGCAATTTCACCCTGTGCGCGCATATCGCATTCGCTCCCAGCCTTTCCGAATTCGACTTGAATCGGCTCTGCCGGGATCTCGGCGGACTTCACAGCGCCGTAAAACCGGTCCGGGTCGGCACCCACGATGCGCCCCTAGCCATCCTGGATGGATCGCGGGGTACAAACATGTCCGTTCCCCATGTTCGGGAATTTTCCGCGACGCGCATATTTTCCATCGCGAGAAGGAATTCAGGCGAACGGATAGGCCGATTTTTACTCGCAAAAGGCCACCGCAAGATCGGTTATTTGTCTTCGATGCACAAGGAGCTCTGGTCCAAAGATCGCCTTCTCGGAATCAGAAGGGCGTGCGAAGCGGCGGGTTTCGGGGAATCCGTGAAGGCGTTCACGATTCAGGCTCGTGATACCCTGGCCGACATGCCGGAGTTGGCGCCGGCCATGAGAAAACTCGAAACCAACGTGCTCTCGGAATCGGCGGAAATGGAACGCCACCTGGCTTCTAAAAATCTGGATTGGCTGGCGGTTCCGGTGAAGACTTCCTTGGAATATTTCCGAACCGCGATTCGTTCATCCTGCGCCCTCTCCGAATCCATTGAGAGTATGCGAAATTGGGGCGCCACGGCTTGTGTGGGGGCAAATGACGTGGTTGCCCTGTCCGCCATGCACTGCCTACGAAAAGGTGGTTTGCGCGTTCCCGAAGACGTTGCGATAGTGGGCTTTGATGACGACAA
Source organism: Fibrobacterota bacterium (assembly GCA_023249635.1). Taxonomy (GTDB): domain Bacteria; phylum Fibrobacterota; class Fibrobacteria; order UBA11236; family UBA11236; genus Chersky-265. The sequence continues at coordinate 1,994 of JAHFCH010000069.1, read as the reverse complement.
GTTCGCCGCCGGAAACGATCTCACGTCCTATAATTTCAACATGAGCGGTATTGCCACCGCCATGCTGAGGTATGTCCTGAACCCCGAAAAAGCGCCGCAGGTGGGAATGGACGGCGCCGTTGAGTGTACTGGGCTTATTATTGAACGAGGGTCGACCTAGCCCTTCGGAAATTTCATTCCCTCAGGATCAGGATGCGCTCCGCATCCACACCTGTGGGAGCCGGCAGGCGATGCTCGCCCGCGCTCAGGTAACCCGAAAACCAATTGCCCAGCCAACGTCCGCCTGGGGAAACGAATTCCAGGCTGACATGGCGCGCTTCCGTAAGATTGAGCTCGAACACGTCTCCCACCCGATGCACTCGGACGTTCGCGGCATTCGCGGGATACCGTAGGGAAACCTGCACGGGTTCCCGTTGCAGCGCCGCCGCCGCGATGGGTTGCAACGGCGTCGATGCGTTAGCCCACTTCACCGTCAATCCCCGATCCCCGGCCTTGTTGAAATATTGGATCTGGATGCGATGCGTACCGACATCCAAAGCCGTACCCTTGGATACGCGGCCGTCGGCGTGGATACCGTCGTTGTCGACGACGGTTTTGCCGTCGATCAAAAGGCGGCTGCCGTCGTCTGAGAGGAGTTGGAACAGGCAGGGACCCCCTTCGGACACCTTGAGGTAGGCGTCGAAGACGAAGGCGAAGTTTTCATCGCTCGTGCGTTGGGCGATGCTGAACTCGGCGGCAACACCGGACGCGACCGGAGTCAGGGCGGTAAAATCCGGGAGCTTGTCGAAGCTGCCTTCGTAGTATCGGAAGGCTACGCCTTGGACCAAGCCCGGCGGTGCGTAAACGGGGGGAAGGCGGGCGGGATTGGGGTTGGCGAGCCAGGCGCTGGCGATAAGTCCATTCGTGGTGATCGCCCCCAAGGAATAGGGCTCCGTAAGGATGTCGGTTCCGGTTTCGGTTTTGGTCATGAAAAGGGTGTTGAGTTTGTCCGAGGACTTGCCGAACGGATCGGCCGTGACTGTATCCACGTTGGGCACGTCGAGGGCCCAGAGTCCGGCCAGCTTGAACCAGAAACCGTAATCCGATTTGAGGTAACGCGCGAGACCGATGGTATCCGTGGTCGCGCCCGGGACCGCGAGGTCCTTGGGGGAGCGACGATCGGTGAAACGCGAAACCAATTCGGAGAGTTCCTGCGGCCAGGCGTACATGCGATCCATCCCGGACAGGGTACCGTCGGTCAGGTGGAAAACCCCGGGGATGATGGCGTAAAAGGTTTCGAAGCGGGTGCGGCCGTCCTGTTTGCCCTTCAGGGCCGACTGGGCGTAAGTATATGCGGGGGCGGATTGGCTCGCTTCAAGTTCGGCTTTGGTCTTATCCGAATTCAGGATCAGCACATCCGGTTCGCCCTGGGCGTCCCGTACGATGTGAGGCGCCAGGTGGGCTTTGCCGGCCTTGCCGAGCAATTCGCCGATCAGGCTTTGCTGCAATAGGCCCGCCATGGCGATACGCTTTTTGGCGCTGGCCAAATCCGCGGGCTCTCCCGCGGGACCCACGAAAATCGGCCCGCCTTCGATGTAGTCCTTGGGCACGATTACGGCCAGTTGGATCTGATTGCCGAAGGGATTGGAAGCGTATGTCACGTCCACGCATGCGTTCTGGTTTCCCGCGGCCGAAACGACGATGCGGTTGGCTCCGGGCTTAAGGCGTAGGAAGCCTTTGAACAAGGTGCCCGCCACGGGCCAAGCCGTGGCTTCGCCGCCCACGGTGAGGCTTACCTGTTGCGCGCCCGCTCCGACCGTGCCTTTCACCAAGGCCAAATCGTAGCCAAGCGTCTCACCGGCCTTGAGGTTGCTGATGGTGATGGGGGTACCGCTGCCGCCGGGGCAGCCGGTTTGCGCGTCCGCGGGCCGGGCCAGGGCGAGCAGGCATAGCAGCGGAAAGATGGCCGCATGGGCCGGGTAGGATGGGAATCGGATGCGCATAATGCCTCGTGT
>JAHFCH010000267.1 GCA_023249635.1 Fibrobacterota bacterium | reverse complement strand
CATGGCGCTTTCCTGCAATCCCAAGCTGCTCATCGCCGACGAGCCCACCACCGCCCTGGACGTGACGGTGGAAAAGCAGATCCTCGAGCTGATGATGAAGATGAAGGACGAGTTGGGCCTGGCTATCATCATCATCACGCATAATCTTCCCGTGGCCCTCACCTATTGCGATCGCATTCTGGTCATGTACGCGGGCAAGGTGATGGAAACGGGCACGGCGCGCGATCTGGTCGCGCATCCCGGCCATCCCTATACCAAAGCCCTGTTCGCCTCCAACCTGGAATTGGGCAAGCGCGGTACCCGCGTGGAACCCATCAAGGGCAACATCCCGCCGCTGACGCATCTGCCTAAAGGCTGCCGGTTCCATCCCCGTTGCCCCATGGCTACGGACAAGTGCCGGTCGGAAGCGCCCCCCGCACTGCCGGTGGCGGGCGTGGCGGATCATCTTAGTCATTGCCATTATCCGCTATGAGGCGGATGAAGTCAGTCGTCAGGATCGAGGTTTAAGGTCTAAGGTTTAAGGTGAAGAGAAAAATGCTAAAGACACCCCTTAAACCTTAGACCTTAGCCCTTAAACCTTTTCACAACCCGAATTACGCGAGACGAAAAAGTGGAAACAAAACCGGAATTCCTCCTCGAAGCCACCGATATCCGCAAGACCTTCGGCAAGGGCGACCGTGCCGTAAAGGCCGTGGACGGTATTTCGGTGAAGATCAAGAAGGGCAAGACCCTGGGCGTGCTGGGCGAATCCGGCTCGGGCAAATCCACCTTCGGCCGCTGCATCCTGCGCCTCATCGAACCCGACGCCGGCAAGATCATGTTCGACGGCAAGGATATCTCGGCGCTCTCCCAATCCGAGTTCCGGCCCAACCGCCGCAACCTGCAGATGATTTTCCAGAACCCCTTCTCCTCGCTCAACCCCAAGATGAGCGTAGGCGAGGCGGTGGAAGATCCCATGCGCATCTGGGGCATCGGCGACAAAGCCGTGCGCAAGAAGCGGGTTTCGGAATTGCTCGACATGGTCGGCATCAATCCGCGCCGCGCCGCGGCCTATCCCTACGAATTCTCGGGCGGCCAGCAACAGCGCATAAACATCGCCCGCGCCCTCTCCCTCGATCCCAAGTTCATCGTCTGCGACGAGGCCGTCTCGGCCCTGGACGTGTCCATCCAGGCCCAGATCGTGAACCTGTTGATGGATTTGCAGAAGCAGTTGGGGCTCACTTACCTGTTCATCTCCCACAACCTGGGCGTGGTGGAATACCTGGCCGATGACGTACTGATCATGCAGCACGGGAAGCCGGTGGAATACGCGCCTACCGAAGAGATCTTCAAGAACCCGCGCAGCGAGTACACCCGCAACCTCATCGCTTCGGTACCGGCCATGCCCACGGTGGCGCAACTCGATGAAAAAAGCGCGAAAGCGGCGGAGAAACTGGCCCGGGGCAAGGGCGGAAGCCTGACCGGAGCCGCGGCGCGCTGATCCTTGCCCCACGTCCAGAGGGTCTCCTGGGGTAATGCCGGGCTTCGGGTTTTGTTTTCCGGCTGATGTCATGTCATTGTCGTTACAACTCATGTTATGACAATGACATTACAAGGGGTCGCAGCCTTTTACCGCCCGCACCGCCACTTCCCCGAGATCCGAAGGAATGACCCTCCGTTACCATAATCGCTTATCTTTACCGCTATGGACCTGCATACTTCCCGCGTCCCCGACTGCCCCCCTGATCGTGTTTCCCCCGGCTGGAAAATCGAATTACTCGACGAAGGCGCTTCCGTCTCCCGCTTGTGGGTCGTGGACCGGGATATCCGCGTCGGCGCCTCGGTCATGCGCGTAGGCGGCATCTCCAGCGTCGCCACCAATGACGACCACCGAGGCAAGGGCCTGGCTACCCAGGTGATGGAAACCGCCGTGGCGCTGATGGAAAAGGAAGGCTACCACGCCTCCTTGCTGCACGGCATCCCGGATTTCTATCACCGCTTCGGTTATGCGCCCTGTATGCCCGAATACCTGCTGCGCATCGCGACCGTGGATGCGGAACGCGCTGTGGGACCGTTGGTGCTGCGCGAAGCGAAGCCGACGGATCTGCCCGCCATCGCGCGCCTGTACAATGGCGAGAATGCGCGGCGCACGGGAACGGCATTGCGCGATGCCGAAACCTGGAAGGGCTTTCCCCGCAGCGTGGGCTGGTTCACCAGACCGATAGTCCGCGTCGCCGCCGACTCGCGCGATCGCGTCCTGGGCTACGTCGTCTACGACGAAGGCCGGGATCGTGTGCGTGCTTGCGAGGCCGGCGGTCAAGGCGGCGAGGTTATGGGTTCCCTGCTGAGGCATCTGGCCCAGCTCGCGGTCGAATTCCGCAAAGAGGAAATCCAACTCGCGCTTCCGCCCGATCATCCCCTCGCGCTTTACGCGCGCAAGTTCGGCTGCCGTTCCGAATTGGAATTCCCCCGCAACCATGGCTTCATGGGCCGCATCCTACGCTTGGAACCTTTCCTGGATAACCTTGCCGATCGGCTTGGCCGCGATGGGGACTTTCCCCTGCCCATGGGAGAGGTGACGCTGTCGACGGAATTGGGCGCGGCGGTATTGGGCTACCAGGGCGGCAAGGGCTTTCTGGACGGGAACGCGGCGGGCCGCGAAGGCTCCGTGCACCTGGGTCAGGCGGCCTTGTTCCAGATGGCGATGGGCTACCGCTCGGCGCGGGATCTGCTGATGGCCGGCGACCTGACGGGTCCACCGGAGAGCGTGGACCTGTTGTGCGCCTGGTTTCCCTTGCGGAACGCGACCCTGTATTGGCCGGATCGGTTCTGAGCCGGTGAATACATTTCCAATCTGGAAGACGTCCAAGCTACTTATGCGCAAACACAGACTCCCAATCTTGTCCCGTACCGTCCTCGCCGCCACGCTCCTGCTTGCCGCCTGCGATAAATCCTCCACCGGCCCCGCGGTCGTCGATCCGGTCTCCAAGGAGTATTTCGCCATCCTCAAGGAAGGCGACAAGACCTGGGCTTATCTGACCTTGGTAAAGAAATCGGATCGTACCTCGCTGATTTATCTGCATACCCCTGAACGGGTGGACATCAATGGCGTGGTAAGCGACAGCGCGGGCGATGAGCTCACCAACGAACAAGCCACCATCGACATTTGGGATAACTTCAACGCCTATGGCCTGGATTCCGCGGGATGGCATTTGTGGCTGATGGAATACGACGGGCGTTCCTTCTTCCCGGACGACTCGGATTATTACGGTAAGTACAACTACAAAGCCACCGTGGCTTCCCTGGACCATCCAGGCAAGTCCGTGATCGTGGAATTCCGCGGAGAACTGTGATAGCCCTGCGTCTTCCGGCAATCCGGCGTTCCCTGGGGATGCCCCTGATGGCAATCGTGTTCTGCGTATCGGCCTGCGTGGATAGCCCCGCTCCCGGCTACAAATCGGTCTACGCTTACAGCCACATAGAAGGCACACTCATCGAGTACGTCAAGGGCGCGTCCAAATCGACGGTAATCCGCAATGACTCGGAATATGCCGCGAAGGTCGATTCCTCGCAGAACCGCTTTTCGGAGATCTTCGACAGGATTGACCAATCGGAGGGCCGCTTCAAGGCCCATGTCCTGGCTACGAAAATCACCGCGGGGGCATCTTGGGATTGCGTTGGGCCGGTAAAGGATACTCTGCATTGCATCATCTGGAACGCATCCGTAGCGGATACGCTCGTTTTCACACTGGGGGAAGGAAGGATTAGCGCCGCTTGCTATGGCTACTCCGTCGCTTCGTCCGATACCGTTTCCGGATCCACGCTAACGTCCTTTCAGGTTTTCCGCGATAGCCGCGCCGGATACTACGATTCTTTGATCCAGGCAGGGTCATACGATACCCTCCGCGTATTCCGTGGGGCCTACATATATCAGTAAGCGCATGCCGGGCCCGGCAATCCGCCCGCATCTGATCTCCGTCACCTGCTAGTGTATATTTCCCACCTGGAGGTCCCCATGGGTCCAGGCATTCCCCGCATCCGTTTTCTGCTGATCCTGTTCGCCGTCGGCCTGGTGCTGAGCGGCATTACCGCCTTTCCCCTCATCCATGAAGTCGCCCTGCTCGACGACCGGTTCGGCCCCGGCACCTCCGTGGGCGCCATGCTGCCGGGCCTGTCGGAATGGATTCATCGCGTCGCGGAAGGCTTGCGGGAGACCAACGCGAAATACCCCTTCATCCAATACGGTACCGATTGGCTGGCGTTCGCCCACCTGGTCATCGCCACGGCATTCTGGGGCCCCATCAAGGATCCCGTGCGCAACAAGTGGGTGGTCGATTTCGGGCTCATCGCCTGCCTGGCCATAGTGCCATTGGCCTTCATCTGCGGGCCCATCCGCGGTATCCCGTTCTATTGGGGCCTGATCGATTGCTCCTTCGGGGTAATCGGGGCGTTACCGTTGCTGCTGGCGCGGCGCGATATCGGCAAGCTGGAGGCCGCGATTTCTCCCGGCCTCAATGCTTGAACTGATCCTCTTCGGTCGAACCCTTCAGAGCCTGCGTCCCCGCCTCCCCGCCCGAAACCGTATTCTGGATCTCGTCGAAGTAGCCCGCGCCCACGAAGCTCTGGTGCTTGGCCCCCATGTAGCCGTCGGCTTCCATGGCGAATTCCTTTTGCTGCAGGCGCGAGTAGGCGGCCATGCCTTCGGCCTTGTAGGCCCGCGCCAATTCGAACATGCCCGCGTTCAGGGAATGGAAGCCGGCCAAAGTCACGAACTGGAACTTGTAGCCCATCTTGCCCAGCTCCGATTGGAAGCGGGCGATGTCGGTCTCGGAGAGGTTCTTCTTCCAATTGAAGGAAGGCGAGCAATTGTACATCAGGTCCTTGCCGGGATGGGCCTTGAGCACGCCGGCGGCGAACTTCTCCGCCTGGTCCATGTCGGGCTTGGAGGTTTCGCACCACACAAGGTCGGCATGGGGCGCGTAGGCCACGGCGCGGGCGATGGCGTAGTCCAGTCCGCCGCGGATGCGGAAGAAGCCTTCGCTGGTGCGTTCGCCGGTGCAGAAAGGCTTATCACGATCGTCGATGTCGCTGGTCAGTAGTTGGGCGCCGTCCGAATCGGTGCGGGCCACCAAGACGGTGGGAACGTCCAGCACGTCGGCGCATAGGCGCGCGGCCACCAGCTTGCGGATGAATTCCTGCACGGGCACCAGCACTTTGCCGCCCATGTGCCCGCATTTCTTCTCCGAAGCCAATTGATCCTCGAAATGGGCCGCCGCCGCGCCCGCTTCGATCAGCCCGCGCATCAGCTCGTAGGCGTTGAGCACGCCGCCGAATCCGGCTTCGGCATCGGCCACGATGGGCGCGTACCAGTCGAGACCGTCCTTACCGGCCAGGCGGGAAACCTGATCGGCGCGCATCAGCGCGTTGTTGATGCGGCGCACCACGTTGGGGACGCTATCGGAAGGATACAGGCTTTGATCGGGATACATCTGCCCGGCCAGGTTGGCGTCGGCGGCCACTTGCCAACCGCTCAGGTAGATGGCCTTGAGGCCGGCCTGCACCATTTCCACGGCCTGGTTGCCGGTGAGCGCGCCCAGGGCCGGTACGAAGGGATCGCTATGCAGCATGGACCACAGGCGTTGCGCCCCGCGCGTGGCCAGGGTGTATTCGATTTTCACCGAAGCCCGTAGCCGCAGCACCTCTTCCCCGCTGTAAGTCCTTTGGATGCCCTTCCAACGCGGATTCTCCTTCCAGATCTTCTCAAGCTGTTTCCCATCCATGCCCGCGCCCGCGCTTGCCCCGCTCATGCCGCCTCCACCAGGTTATCGTACGCCTTCAAGGTCAGGAATTCCTGGAAGGTCTCCTGCAACACCAATTCATCGAATAGCTTGCGGGCCAGGACGTACCTGCCTTCCGCGAAGCGCTTGTCCCCCACCGTGGCTTTGATCTTTTCCAATTCCTCCGGCACCACGGAAGCATACAGTTCGCGGGTGAACTTGCGGCCGTCGGCCAGCTCCGTCCCGTGCTTGAGCCATTGCCATACTTGCGCCCGGGATATTTCCGCCGTGGCCGCATCTTCCATCAGGTTGAAGATGGGCACGCAGCCCACGCCCCGCAGCCAGGACTCCAGGTATTGCAGGCCGATGTTGATGTTGGCCCGCGCCCCCTTCTCCGTGGGCACCCCCTTGGGCATGTCGATCAGATCCGCGGCGCTGATGTTGACGTCCTCGCGCTTAAGGTGGATCTGGTTCGGGGTGGGCATCTTGCGATCGAAAACCTCCTTGGCCACCGCCACCAGATCGGGATGCGCCACCCACGTGCCGTCATGGCCGTCCCCGGCCTCGCGCTCCTTGTCCGCCTTCACCTTCGCCAAAGCGGCGGCATTGGCCTCGGGATCGTTCTTGATGGGGATTTGCGCCGCCATTCCGCCCATGGCATGGGCCCCTCGCTTATGGCACAGCTTGATGAGCAGCAATGAATAGGAGCGTAGGAAATGCGTGGTCATGGTGACCTCGGCGCGATCGGGCAAGACGAATTCGGGGAAGCGGCCGAACTTCTTGATGGCCGAAAAGATATAGTCCCAGCGGCCGCAATTGAGGCCGGCCGAATGGGCGCGCAGTTCGTAGAGGATCTCCTCGATCTCGTAGCTCGCCAAAATGGTTTCCAGCAAGGCGGTGGCGCGGATGCTGCCGCGCGGGATACGCACTTCATCCTGGGCGATGTTGAACACTTCGTTCCACAGGCGCGCTTCCAGATGGTTCTCCATCTTGGGGAGGTAGAAGTACGGTCCGCTGCCGCGGTCCATCAGCTCCTTGCCGTTGTGGAACAGGAACAGGGCGAAGTCGAAGAGCGAGCCCGATACCGGCTTGCCGTCCAGCTTCACGTGTTTTTCCTCGAGATGCCATCCGCGCGGACGCACCATCAGGGTCGCGGTCTTCGCTTTCAACTGATAAACCTTACCTTCGGGACTGGTGAACCCGATGCTTTTTCGCACGGCGTCCCTGAGGTTGATCTGCCCGCGCACCAGATTCTCCCAGGTAGGCGAATTGGAATCCTCGAAATCGGCCATGAATACGTTGGCGCCGGAATTGAGCGCATTGATGACCATCTTACGATCGGTGGGACCGGTAATCTCCACGCGGCGGTCCATCAAATCGGGAG
>JAHFCH010000266.1 GCA_023249635.1 Fibrobacterota bacterium | reverse complement strand
GGCGGGGTCGAGGGTTCGCTTGGAGCCGCAGGCTCAGCCGCTTCGGCTTTCTTCTTCTTCCGGGAAACCGGCGCGGGCGCGGGTTCCGAGGCTTCGGGAGGCGGAGTATATCCGCTGCCGTCGCCGCCCACGGCGTCATTCTTCTTATTGTCGATCCAGAAATCGTAGCCCATCGGCTTCAAGGTGTTTTCGCCGAACGCGCGCGCGTCCGCGATCTTCATGAACTTGCCGATGCGCACGCGATGGTAGATGCCGGCAAGCTGGGGAACGGGGTTTTCGACCTCGGCCACGTAGGCCGGGAAGCCTTGACCGGACAACTTCTCAACGAGATTCGCGGCCTGGCGCTTGCTTTGGAAAATGGCGACCTGGACCACGAAATGGCCGGCATCGGAGAAGCCCGCCTTATCGGCCGAAGCGGACGGATGAAATGTGTTTTTGGCGGAGCCGGGTTTGGCGTCCTTGCCCACATGCTGCAGCTGTGGCTCTTCCGAAAGCGTAGCCGAGGTATCGGTTTCGGGCGGGGCTGCAGCCGGGACTTCTTCGATCACGGCAGGGGCTTCTTTGTCCTTTTTGCAGCCGGAAATCATGATGGCGAGACCGGCGGCGAGCGCGAATTGTAAATAACGGTGAGACAAGAGTGCCCCCTGTGATGACGCGTTTTTCATGGGTTCTTAAGTCCCCTCCGGAATCGTATGACTCCTATTTGGGGAATTTCAAGCAACTTCACCATAAAGACCCAAATTATACAAATTTTTGATCCCGGGTTCGGCCATTCCTCGGGGTCGGAACCAATAGGATACGACCCCTATTTCGGGCGCTAACTCTCCCATTCATGGTCTGGTATATAAAGGAAACTTAAGGCAATTCGGGTGCGTTCTAACTCCATCATTTCCAATTAGTTAAGGGAATGGGGAAAGTGCGGAACAGACGTGTTTCCGATGCCGTTATTCATTGACATCGATTTCCCCGCTTGATACATTACAAAGCAAGGCCCGGCGCCATTTGCCGGCCCTTAAGGCACGGAAAAGAGGTGAATTCAACTATCCATGACAGGCGTAATCGTACGACCCGGTGAATCCTTCGAAAAAGCTCTCCGTCGTTTCACCAAAACTTGCGAGAAGTCGGGCATTTTGTCCGACGTCAAGAAGAACCAGCGCTTCGAGAAGCCTTCCGATGAAAAAAAACGGAAGCGCAATCAGGCCATCCGCAAGCATATCAAAGAGCAACTGGAAGCCAATGTCTGATCGCTGAGTGGCCGCTGCGCCTTTGGGGCGCACGCGGTTGCACGGAGTTCTCAGACGAAAAGCGGCGCCCTTAACGGGGAGCCGCTTTTTTGTTGGGCGTAAGAAAAGGTTTAAGGTCTAAGGTTTAAGTGGTGCGGCACTCCTCATGACCTTAGACCTTAAACCTTATTTTTCACCACGGCAGAACGCGAGAGCGGCCGCTTAAGAGTGCGCCCGACGAGCCCTAAATCTCGTTGATGATTAGGGGCTTGTTCCCCGCGTACTTCTCTTCGAAGTAGTTGAAGATGCAGCACTCGCAGCGCTTGCCCTTCTCGATATTGATGATGAAGCGATCTACGTACTTGCGGGTGATGAAGAACCCGCGCCCGTGGTAATCGAAGATGCCCATGGGCAGCCCGTTCTCGTCATGCGTGGTCTGGCGGTCGAGCCAGTAGAGCACGGTATGCTTGTCGAGCTTGCCGCCGCCGTCCAGCACCGACACGCCGAGCTTCTCGCGGTCGCGGCACGCGGTCACGATAACGGCATCCTGATCGGGCAGGCGGAAATCCTTCACCCATTCCTGCTTCTTGTCACCGGCCTCGTTACGCGCGCCATAGAACAATGCGTTGGTCATGAGCTCGATGAGCACGACCTTGAATTTGTTGTGCGCCGGGGTACCGGAATAATGTTGCGACAGCGATTCGCTGATCTCGTCTATCTGCGAGGGCTCGACCAGCTTGAAGGTCTGCACCGTGTGGCCTTCGAGCATGTACTGCTGCAACCCGAAGATGGCGTTGTTGAGCAGCGAATTGAGGATCTCGCGTATCTCCTTGAAATTCAGCGGCACCGTCTTGGTGATGACGTTGCCCACGTTGTGGTCGCGCACCATCCGCATGTAATCGTCGAGGTTGTACGCAGTCATCAGCACGCGCTTGATTTCCGGATGCGCGGTTTCCACCTTGCGCAGCAACTCGAAACCCGTCATGTGCGGCATGTTGATGTCGGAGAGGATCATGTCGAAATGGGAGGCGCCGAGTTTTTGCAAAGCGGTGGGGCCGTCGGGCGCGGTGTCCGCATCGTAGCCGAAAATCCTCAGCGCGTCCGAGAGCATATCCCGGATGGGAGCTTCGTCATCCACGACTAGGATTTTGAACATGTATCCCAGCTTTTGACTAGATTTCCCTACGTGCTGGCACCCGAATCCAACGCAAGTATACGCTCTCGAAGCGTTGAAAGCAAGATATCCGCCCCGGCGCCGGATGCATGGATACGGGGACTTAATCCGGAACAGATGGCCGCCGTAGGGGACGACCCCGAAGGCGCGCAGTTGATCCTCGCGGGAGCCGGCTCGGGAAAAACCACCGTACTCGCGCGCCGTATCGCCTACCTCTCCGATCCCGCTTTCGCAGGCAGGGGAATCCTCGCGCTTACCTTCACCAAGGATGCCGCCCTGGAAATGGGAACGCGGCTGCGGGATTCCGGCGCCTTGGCCCAGGGCCTTTCGCAACCGTGGATCGGCACCTTCCATGCTTTCGCATTCTCCATCATCCGTACGGAATGCGCGGGCGTTCCCAATTGGCGGCGCTTGGGATTTTCCGCGTGCCCGGCATTGCTGGACGCGGCCGATCGCGCGGAATGGATCAAAACCAATGCCGGGTCTTCCGCCGATACGGCGGAAGCCTGGCTGGCCCGGCCCTTCGAAGAACCTTCCGCGAATCCCGAAAATCCCGTCGCGCCGGAAACGGAATCCGAACGCTCCCGTCTGCGCGCGGCTTACCGGCTCCACCTGGAAACCATAGGGGCATTGGCCTTCGACGATATGGTGGGGCTCGCCCTGCGCCTATGGCACGATCATCCGGAAACGCTTGCGGATTGCCGGGCCCGCTATCCCCGCATCCTGGTGGATGAGTTCCAGGACACCTCGCGGGATCAGTTGGAGCTGGTGGCCATGTTGGGCGGCGCCACCCCGAGCCTGTTCCTGGTAGGAGACGACGACCAGGCCATCTATGGATTCCGCGGCGCCGATCCGCGCAACCTCGCCGCGGCCCTGGCGGCCTTCCCTGGAATGACGATCCGGAAGCTGGAAACCAACTACCGCTCTTCGGCGCCCATCGTAGCCTACGCCAACTCGGTTTTCCATGGCAAGCCGGCGGCGTTGCGGAAAACCTTGCGGGCAGGCGCGGAGCGCGGATCCGCCCCAGTGCGCACCGTGGTCCACCGCGAGGGTGCGGGGCAGGCCCGTTGGATGATCGCCGAGATGGAACGGTTGCGCCGCGAAGAAGGGTTGCAGTGGGGCGACATGGCGGTGCTCTTCCGGCTGAACGTGCTCGCGCCTTATTACCGCGACTTGCTGCGCCGCATGGCGGGGGAAAGGGCCGCCAGCGAAGTGAAGCTGGTCACGGTGCATGCTTCCAAGGGCCTGGAATACCCGGCCGTGTTCTTCACCGGCCTGGAGGACGGCATCCTGCCTTACCGCCGGCGCGGCGCAGTGCTCCCGCCGGAGCGCATGGAAGAGGAACGGCGGATCTTCTATGTTGGCGTCACCCGCGCGCAACGGTTCCTTTATCTATGCGCCTGCCGCCGACGCATTCTGCGCGGCAAACCGGTGGCGGCCGATCCGTCACCATTCCTTTTCCGCGGTCCCGTGCTTCCCGGCGCCTCGCTCCGGGGAGCGGGCGGAGCCTTGGCCGGGGCTTGGCGCGCGTTCAGGGCGGTGCGGAAATGATCCTGCGCGTCATCAAGGTCCTCGGCTTCATGCTCAAGCGCGTACTGATGCTCATCGGGTTCAAGCTCACGGGGGGGAAGGATCAGGAAGCCTGGCTGCTGAAGCAGGTCCGCGCCTGGACGGATTACGTGTTGGATGTATTCACGGTCGAACTGTCCATTTCCGGAAGCGAGAATTTTCCCGCCCCCGATGGCCGCAAGGTCATCATCATGTCCAACCATCAGAGCCAACTGGATATACCCTGCCTTACCAAGGCCTCCGATCGCGTAACCGGTTTCGTGGCGAAGCGGGAGCTTTCGCGCATCCCCCTGCTCAACTATTGGATGCACCAGATCGGTTGCGTCATCATCGACCGCGCGGATAAGCGCGGCGCGCATCAGGCGCTGGAGAAGGCCGCGCGCGATATGGGGGCCAAGCCCCTGGTGGTCTTCCCGGAAGGCACCCGCAGCCGGGACGGCGCCCTGCTTCCCTTCAAGCTGGGCGGAACGCGCTTGGCCTTGCTCGCGCAGGCCGTGATCGTGCCCGTGCTCATAGAAGGTTCGCGGGACGCGGTGGAGAATCGCAAACCCGGGACGGTGGGACGCATTCCCGTGCGCCTGACCATCTTCCCGCCCTTGGATGCCCGGGGCCTGGACGAGGGCAAAGCATCCCAGGTGAAGATCAAGGAGTACGTGGAACGGTGCTGGCACGGCCGCGGCGCACCCAACTGAACCGGGCCCTGTCGAAGCTGGGCCTATGTTCGCGCGGCGTGGCCGCGGAGTGGATTGCCGCGGGGCGGGTGCGCGTCAATGGCAAGCCCGCCGAGTCGGCCGGGCAATGGGTGGAACTGGGCGTTGATCGTATCGAAGCCGCCGGTGCCGAAGCCCGGGCCCCCGTATACCTCGCCCTGCATAAACCTCCCGGATACGTGACCACGCGCAGCGACGAACTGGGCCGCAAGACCGTGTACGATCTTTTGCCCGTGGAATACTCCGGAGGCTGGGTGTTTCCGGTAGGGCGCCTGGACAAGGATTCCGAAGGCTTGTTGCTGCTGACCAATGACGGGGAGTGGTCCGACGCGCTCACCGACCCGGAACGCCACGTGGCCAAGGTCTACCGGGTGAAGTTGGACGGCAAACCGCGTCCCGATGAGTTGGCGCGCTTTCGTTCCGGGATCGAATTGGATGGAAGCATCACCTTGCCCGCCGGCGCGGAAGCCGAAGGCGCGGGTTGGTACCGTGTGGAGCTTACCGAGGGACGCAATCGACAGATCCGCAGGATGTTCCATGCCCTGGGATACAAGGTTAAGCGCTTGCAGCGCGTATCCATAGGAACGTTGGAGCTGGGGGACTTGGGGCCGGGGGAAACCCGCGTGTTACCTAAGGGAACCGCGCGGGCCCTGCGGAAGGCGGCGCGGTAGGGGTGTTCGGGCGCTGTGGACCCGGTTTCAGGGTACCTTAAAAGAGGCGTCCTTTTTCCCCTGGTGGGCATCTTCGACATGGATCTGGATAGTGTACTGCGTCCCGGCTTCGGGGTAGGGGTACATATGCACCAATCCGGGCGCCGAATAAAGGATACCCGTCGCCGTGTTTTCCGATAAGATCTGATTGTCGTCCCAATCGACCTTGATCTTCGTGAATCGATCCTTCCCCAACACCACGTCGGCATCATCGATATTGAGGTCGAAGGTAACCCGCAGGGAATCCCCCACTTTGCGTGCATCCGGGACCGAGTAGCGTATTTCCGGAAGGGAATCCTTTTCGATCTGGAACGTGAACGGCGGAGGCACGCCGGTTCTGCCGCAATCATCGGTGGCTATCGAGGAGACCGTGATCTCGTTCGGGAACCGGAAGCTGTTGTTGGTGGTGAGAACGGAAGTGGACTTGCGCGGATTGTCATCCGGGTTTACCGTCACGTTTCCGACGTATGAGCTGTCATGGCTCTGCCAATCGATGTGCAATTCCTTGATGTACCCATCGGTGTCATGCGCTGTCAATTCAAAGGGGATGATGTCGTTCACATAATAGCCGGCCTTGGGCTCGGTGATGCGCACCGTGGCCTTGGGCGGCGCGTTGGTGAACGTGATGAAATCCACCGAGGCCACGGCCTTTTCCCCGTTGTCATCGGTGATTTCGGCCCATAGCGTATTCGTGAAGTATTCCCTCCCGTCCCCACTGTCCACTCCCCGCCGGAGCGGTTTGAACAAGGGGATGCGCGGACGCCTGTCGGTGCAACCGATGATCGTGTCCAGCTTCCGCAAAGAGGACGAGGTATCTTTGGACCACAGCCGAAGGGATTTGCAGGCTCCATCGGAATCGGACCAGATGATATTCGGGATGATGCGCTCCGGAACGGTACCGTCCTGATCGCAGCCCACCTTGGTGCGGTTTTTCAAGGTGTCCAGTTCCAGGGTCGGTTTTTTGTTCCGCAACCATAGGAAAGGTACGGAAGCCCGGCCCACCTCATACTCATCCTGTCTCCCATTCAGCTCGGAATAGACGATGAGAGTTACCGTATCCTTGCCTTCTTCCAATCCCGCTTCCGGTCCCGCCTTCGCGCTGAATGCCGGCCAATAGAAATCCTTATCGATGGGGCCATGCGGTTCCACGTGGCCTTGGCTCAAGCGCTTCGCGTGCCGGAAGCTCCATTCGTATCGGAAGCCTTCCTTGTAGTCGGCAGGATCGGCCAGCCAGTCCAATTCCGAGGGGAAGCGGATGGAATCAGCGATTTTTCCGATCGCGACCTTGCGCCCCTTTTCCAGGTACCAATCGCTTCCCCCCTTGCGCACCAGCCGGATGCCCGCATTTTTACCGGCCGAAGTCAGTTCGACATCGACCCCGGCCGGGTAATACCATTCGCTGGTGCAACGGATGGCGTACTTTCCGGGCGACGCCTGGGCGAGCCACAGGGTGCCTAGGCCATTCGAGGACAGCTTCACATCGCGGAGCGAATCGATGCAGGTGGTGCCGCCAACGGCATCGTTGGTCCAGACATCGCGGGCAAATACGCTAAGGTCGGCCTTGGTCACGGTTTTCTGGCTGACCAGATTGCTCCAATAATCGCAGCCTACCGCCCCCAGCAGGGCGCAGGCCGCGGCCGCGCGCAGCGGCCACCTGAATCTCACGCCTCGGCCCCTTCGACGGCGGTGTCTTCGTCCTGGTCGGTCACCAGTTTGTACTTGCGTAACATGCTCTTGCAGGTGTTGCGCGAAATCTGCAGATGCTCGGCGCACTTGGTGATATTGCCCTTGTAGGCTTTCAGGCATCGGCGCAACAACGC
>JAHFCH010000068.1 GCA_023249635.1 Fibrobacterota bacterium | reverse complement strand
CAGAACGTTCGCCATGAAGCCTCTCCCTCCTTTGGTGAAAGGGGGAAAGGTGGTTTAAATCGTTCTGAGGTGGTCTATTTTGAAGTGCCCAGTGGTGGCCTATTTTGACTGCCCGCTAACACTCAGTAAGCTGCTTTAAATTATTGCCAGGAAATGGTGTTTTCGAACCAGAGGATACCATTCCGGTATGGGATATCTCCTCGCTTGCATCTCTTACTAGGTGTGTAATGGATTGCTACTTGTCGTACGTTTATCTTGTAGGTTCACCGACGACAGAATCAGAATTCCAATTTCGACTGGCTTTGAGCAATTACACGGCTGAGATGAAACGAGTCTCGATATTGGAAGCCGCTAATCCAAATTCCATTCATCTACAAGAGTGTAGACAAACTGTAGAAAGCGCTAAAGGGACACTCACCATAAACCCAATTTATCTGTCCCTTCCGCAAACCGAGCAGACAAAAATATTGCGCGCCAAGAATTCTATCCCAATTATTGGCGAAGAGCTGGCTAGGATGGGCGGAATTAATTTGGGCTACTATCGCTCACTCCAGCAGTTTCTATCCTGTCATTCGCATTTCTATGGATACGCTCTGTCACAGTTTCTCACATTCAATCCGAACCAACTCGAATCACAAGTATGGTATCGTAACTGCATCGATTACTTAACGCTGTTCATGGCGTTTTTCCTTAGGGATATTTCGGCACTTTACCCAAGCACCGAATCCGTTTGGGAGCCAATCGTCAATGAAAACATAGCCTATTGGAACCAGTATATGGCCGCGGGTGCGGGAGAAGGTTGAAATACAGTCGTGCATGAAGGTAACTTGAGTGCTACGCGCCATGTAACCGTAGTGACTATCGGTTTGCGCGCGGCAAGGATGGGGTTTGCTCGGTCGGTCAATACAGAGTTGGTTGGTCTCACGAAAAAGCCCGCGCAGTTCCCCTACGGACCGATCCCGCCTGCCATGCTCCCCCTTCAGTGCAACGGAACGCAATTGATCAAGAACACGCTGGTAAATAAATTCGCGCTTTTTTTGCTGCTTACAGGATGCGCTGGATTTTTAAATAAAATCCCTGAAAGAGATGTTTATAGATACACGGATTTATACCAGCATCAATACAACATTACGCTGGCGTATGGGGAAATCTCCGATACGTCGTGGGTACTCGATTCAAGCGGAAAAGAGATCGAAGTACTCAAATGGAAATATCATGAGAAGGGCGTTCTATCGATCGATACAATCGTTGGGCGCAACGAGGGTCTAAAAGATTCGAATAGTTGTGACACCAATAAAAATAAATCATGCCGGCGGTCAACGGAATCAATATTGAAAGTGATTCGAAAAGAAACCCCGAAATTGAAAGGGGTGTATAACAAATATTTATATGGTACCAGTTTTGGTGGGAAGGTAACCGTACAATTCAAGATTGACCCGGAAGGGAATGTCCGATATCTATACATCAAGGGCAACACGACAGGCGTTCACGATTTCGCTCTGGACGTGCTTAAAAAAATAAATACGTGGAAGTTTGAAAAGGTAGAAGGTCAATCGCTCGACGTCGTGACGGTTCCATTCACTTTTAGCCCGTAACAATTGGCCTGCCCCCGAATTGAGAATAGCCCGAGGCAAGCGCCAGCCGCCCCTTTAGAGTGCGCCTAAGGCGCCCAAATTCCTCCGATACACCCCTCAGTGCCCACCGGCCGTGCTCGCATTAACTATTCTTTCCTTCGCGCGATTCACAAAGAAGGAGTTTTCATGCATAAGGGTTTTTACCTCTTGGCCATCGGTATTTTTGCAGCTTGTAACGCTGAAAAAGGAACGGAAGCTCCGGTACAAAAAACTACGACCATGACATGGTCATTGTCTGGAAGTCTGGGGGCGAGTTCATTTGCAGGCCTGGCGAAGGACACGAGCGTCGTTTCGATTTCATCTAGAAGCGGGAGCTCAATTGTCAAAATCGACAATTATGACTCGAGTAAGTTCCAGGATTCGATTTCGATCGGCCATCTTCAAAATACGAAATTTGTAACAGTGAAAATTGATAATACCGGTTCATTTACTTTTGACAATTTGAATTTGTTCGGGTTTTCCGATGGCGGGCATTCAATCCGAGTATCACCTCGCCCAAAACCAAATGTCAAATTGGTACCGGAGAGCATTCTTGTTTTCGGGTCTATGTGATGCAAATGCCGGATTCAATCCGCATCTGAAGTGCCGCACATTTATTTGAATAAGGCATAGGAATTCTAATGAAGAAGTACTTGGCACTTGGATTTTTCGTCGCCTTTGTCGTGCTGCTAGCAAACAAGATTTATGTTCCGTATTTTTATAGCCGAATGGATTTGGTAAAAACCCAGGGAGAAGGTTGCGGATCCGCGGCGGTATTCAAGTCAGGAGATAAAAGATTGGTCGTGATTAAAAGCGGACAACGCGGATGGCTGGTTTTGTTCCGACAAAACGGAAGCTTGCCACAGGTTCTCAACCGTATGGAATTCCAGATCCAGCGCCGATTTATTGTGCTAAAACGCGATTTTGAAAATGGCGTACCCTTAAACGATGGGGTAAAAATCCCAGATGGAAGTGTTGAGATAAAAGGAAAGGTTTCGCGGTTCAGGTTGGATAAGACTTGCGAATACGAGATCGAGTCCCAAGAAATTTAAGGGGATTTTCGACAGTCCGGATCGCGCCGGAGCCCCTTTAGAGTGCGCCTAAGGCGCCCAATTCCTCCAATACTCCCCTCAGTTGAATGATCCCCGTCAACAGAGAATTTCCGGATCGGCCCTATTCATGGGGATGCGGGGATAGATTTGGCCCTATGGTAAAGACCCCGTCATGCGGGCTTTCCATAGAAGAAGGCTTTCATGCAAGCAAGGTATACCCAGGGTTCGAGTTCGCGAGCCGGGATGGCGGTTTACGGCCTGCTGGTGCTGGCAGCGCTTGGCTTTCCGGGCATGGGATTTGGATTCGTGGGGTACCTGCTGGAGTACAGCTTTTGGAATCCCAGCGTGTACATCAATCAGGGCGATCTGCGACTGTCGGGGTGGCAGACCAACCTGAATGGCGGGAGCATCGACTATTCGAAAAATTCCTTTGCGGGCACGTATCAGTGGTTCAAGGTCACGGATAACAGCACCACCGCCGGCGTCTCCTACTACCATAAGCTGGTCAGCCAGGCCCGCGGCGTCATCACCATGGAGTACGCGTTTTCGATGCCGAAGAAGATGGACGGGGTCGCGGTGCAGCTCATGGGCGGCAATACCGTTGGGCTGAAAATCGTCACCAGCGGCGGGTCGCTTGGGTATGAGAATGCCAACGGCGCTTTCGTTTCCATGCAAGCGTATGATGCGAACCGGAGCTATGGGGTAAGGGCCGTGGTCGATGTCTCGGCGAAGCGGGCCGACATTTATGTCGATGGCGTCGAGAAGGCCGCGGGGGTGGCGTTCCGGAATCCGGTCGGCGCTTTGGATTTCGTGCTCGTCACGACCGGCGATGCCGCGACCGGGGAGCTCTCCCTTTGGCCGTTGGATATCCATACGGGATATCTGGTGGCGGAGAAATTCATTACGGCTGCGGCTGGGGGCATGCCGGGGGGATGGACGAGTTCGGCTGCGGGGGGGACTTGCGGGGTGCAGGAGAACAACGGGTCGGCTAAGCCGGACAATCTGAGTTTGAAATTGAGCGTCGCGGGGTCCGGCCAGGCGGTTTCGGCGGGTAAGGCCTTTCCCCTGAACGGCGGGAAGACGGTTTTCGAGTATAAGTTCCTGCTGCCCGCCAAGGCGGACGGGGTCGCGGCGCTTTTGCGGAATGGTGCTGGCGACGGGGTGAAGATCATTACCAGTGGGGGCGACCTGGATTTCGCGGGCCCGGGAGGCAATACGGTGCTGGTTGCCGGGTACCTGGCCAACTTCTGGTATATGCTGAAGATCGTCGCGGATGCCGCCGCCGGGAGCGCGGATGTTTACGTCAACGGCAAGCCCGTGGAAACCGGGCTCGCTCTCAATGCCGCCGTCTCTGGTTTCGACAATGTCCTGTTTTCGAGCGGGAATGCGGGGCTGGCCGTCGTCTGGGTCGATGATGTCAGGATCTATCCGTTCCAGGAGTATCCCGCTGACTATGTGCCCGCCCCCATTCCCGCCGCCGCACAATCGCCGTATATCCTGGGCGTGCAGTCCTGCTCGCTGTGGAAGGAGGGCATGGCGTACGCGGGTTGGGATTGGATCGACGATTACGCGAGCCAGCGGAAGCCTTATCTGGGGTATTTCGACGAGGGTAACCCGGAAGTTACGGATTGGGAAATCAAATGGCAATTGGAGCACGGCATCAGCTATGAGCTGTATTGCTGGTACCGGCACGATATGGGGAAAGGTTTCCCCATCAAGACGACGCCCTTGGCGCATGCCCTGCACGATGGCCTTTTCAATGCCAAGTACGGCCTGCAGAAGAAGTTCGCCATCATGTGGGAGAACCATCTGTTCGGGAGCACGGATATGGCCGATTTCCAGGCCAATCTGGTGCCGTACTGGATCAACTATTACTTCACCGATCCCCGCTACATGAAGGTGGACAGCAAGCCCCTGTTCTCCATCTATACCTACGAGAACATGATTGCCGATTTCGGAGGCGTGGCGGGGGCCCGGAACGCGATCAGCTATTTGCGGACGGCTTGCGCGGCGGCGGGGTTGCCCGGGATTATCGTGATGATGGAATACCGCGGGACCGATGCCAACCAGATGAAGAATATCAAGGACCTGGGCGTGGACTACGTGTACGCCTATACCTGGGGCAACGCGGGTGCGGGGGCGATGCGGAGGAGCAATATCGCGCAACGGAATGCAGGCAACGTGGACGCTATTCCGTCCATCAGCATGGGTTGGAACACCCAGGCCTGGGATGGCGGGGGCGAATGGGTGACGGTGCCAGATTACAAGGCGCTGGCGCAATGGGCGAAGGATTCCATGCTCACCACTATTTCGCCTTCCAAGCTGGGGAGCAAGATGCTCATGCTGGCGAATTGGAATGAGTTCGGCGAGGGCCAGTTCCTGATGCCGTCGAATTTGCATGGCTTCGGGTATCTGGACGCATTGCGGGAGGTTTTCACGGCCGGGGGCGCGCATACCGATCTCTCCCCCACCGAGGCGCAGAAGTCGCGCTTCGATTATTTCTACCGGACCGAGGCCCTGCCGAGCGGGATCGATTCCGCGGGCGTCTATTCGTTGATATGCGTGGCCAGCGATAAATACCTGACGGTGGCCAAGGACGGGACCGCGAACGGGGACAGCATAGTCCAGTGGGACGCGAAGCAAACCGATGGCCAGCTTTGGTCTTTCCAAAAGCTGGACAGCCTTTATTACCGCATCGTGAATAAGCACAGCGGGAAGTACCTGTCCCTGGATGGCGGTAATCCCGACGGGAACGGGAGCCTGGTGCATCAATGGGAATGGGGAAATTCTGATTTGCAGAGGTGGAAGATCGAACAGGTAAGCGCGGGCATCTATAAAATCACGTCCAAGCAAAGCGGTAAGAGCCTTTCCATCGATGGCGGGAACGTCACCGCGAACGGGGGCAATGTACTGCAATGGGATTGGGTGAATTCCGATAAGCAGAAGTGGAAGCTGGCGCAAGCGCCTGGACCCGTGACCCTGGGGCCGACGCATGTCTCCCGGGGAAATAAATTCTCGCTGCGACCTTACGGTAACGGGATGCGGTTCGACTTCGAGGTTCCGGCCTCGGTCGGCAATGCAGCCCAGCCGGTGGAGATAAGCCTATACGGGATCAACGGGATGCTGGTGAATGCCTTCGCGAGCGGAGCATACCCGCCCGGTAAGCATAGCGTTGCCTGGGAGGGCGGCAAGCAAGCCCTGGCGGGATCCGGCTTTTACCTGGTACGGCTGCGCATCGGCGGGGTTGAGTCCAAAGTGAAATTGTGCCTGGTTAGGTAGTTGCCATACGCGTGGCGAAGGCGAGCTTCTCCCCGGCGGCGATCCTGGCTCCGCGCACACCGGGCAGATAGCGATCGCGCAGCGTGGCATCATCCGCTTCCTGCTCCAAGCTGAATCCCCTGGCTGCCAGGAACCCATCCAGATGAGTGCGGGACAATCCCCAGGTGAAGTTCTCCTTGCGCCACCTCAGCCAGGCGGCGACCAAGGGACTTGAGCCCGCGAAAGCGATACGCCCGTCGGTCCCGGGTTCCATATAGGTGAAGGCCAGACTTAAGGCGGGGCATGGAAAGGAAGCCAGCCCGGCGAACAACCGATCGATGGCTGCCGGGTCCAGATACATCATCACCCCTTCGCATAGGAACAGGGTGGGAGCCTCGGGACGGAATTCGGGCAGGCCCAGGATGGCTTCTTTTACCGGATGCAGATTGAAGTCCACCGAGGCCAAGGTAAGGTTGGGCGCCAGATAACCGGCCCGCTCCAGCGCGCGCCGCTTTACCGCCTGGGTAGCGGGGTGATCGGTTTCCAGAAACTGCGCCGAGGGATAGCGCCGGGCCATACGGGCCGCCAAGGTATCGAAACCGCCTCCCAGGATTACCACTTGCGTGATGCCGGCATCCAGGCCGCGCTGCACCTGTTCGGCGAGCCACAGTTTGCGGAGCACCTGATGCAAGGCCATGCCGGGCACGATACAGGCTTCGAAAGCGGGGAAGGCGCGTTGGAACAAGCGTTGTCCGCTGATGCGGATCCATAAACGCGAACGCCGACTGTATGCAAGTATTTCGCGGTTAAGATCGCGGGTCTCCGCATCGACGAGATGGGTTAACTCCGGCCGGGCCGCGATGAAGGCCACGTTGAGGGCGACGATTTGCGCGGTGGCGCTGGGGCTGTTCTCTCGCATGTTCCGGGTCTGACGCCTCCGTGCCCGATATGGTAATGCACGTCAGGATTGTCCGCGGCCTGATTCGTATTCCTGGTTACACCTTGGCCTCCTCCAAAACCTCTACACCCTTGTCGTTATTGGCTGATAGCGCTTTCTGGGTAACATGTACGTGTCGGGTCGCCGTCCTATAGGCATCACCCGGAAGGGGAGCGTTTACAAGTGTAAACGCTTTTCAAACCATGACCATTCTTTTCATTCCGCCCGTGACAGATTGTTTGAAACGCGGAATGCACGGAGAGAAAGAGAAATAAAATGCGTATTGCGGACGAAGTCGCAAGAGTGTTTACGGAGCAGACGGAAGCCTTCTCGATGAGCAGCGGGTTTCGCCGTTTGGAAACGGGCGCCGCCGCGCGGGAGCATTACGAGAGCCTGCTGGCGAATCTTTTCATCACCCATAATCCGAGCCCGAAGGTAATGGCCTTTCTTTACGCCATCGCGCCGCCCGCGGGGGCCGATATGATCAAGCACAACCTCATGGAGGAAATGGGCCTGGAGGCCGGTGAGGCCAGCCATCCCGAACTGCTCCGCAGGGCGCTGGTGGCGGCGGGATTCAATTCCCGGCGGATGGAAGAGCTGGAGGTGAAGTCCATGGCCCGCATACGTGGGTTGGCTTGCGATCCCCTGCTGTACGGCACCTTGATGGAAATGGGCCTTGCGGTTTTGCTGGAAGCCAGCGCCTTCGAATGGATGCTGTCCCGGCTCGCGGAGCGGATGGGTCACATGCTTGGGCGCCATATGGAAATGCGCTGCGACCACTTGGCCTGGTTCTACCATCATGGTGAGGTGGATATCCGTCACGCCCAGGAGGCGCTCCAGGTTATCGAGGCGTATTGCGCGTTTTACGGTATCGGCGAGGCCGACCTCAAGAACATCCTCGAGATCACCTTCCGGGAGAACATCTTCCATCGGCAATACCTGGGGCAGGGAGGCGTCGTCCATGCGCATGGTTAAGCTGACCTGTTTCGCGCTCAATATTCCCTTCATGGAAGCCTTTACGCATAGCACCAAGTCCCGTGCGTATTCGGATTCCATCGTGGTCAAGCTCGAGTCGGAAGACGGCTGCACGGGTTTCGGGGAGGGGGTTCCCCGACCCTACGTGACGGGCGAAAGCGTTGAGACTTGCCTTGAGGCCCTGAGCGGACGCTTTTGGCAGCAGCTGCAGGGCAAGGAATGGCCGACGTGGAGCGAGGACCCGGGACTTCTGGATCGCTTGGCGGACTTGCTTGATGGACCTGCGGATCCCGCATGGAATGCCGGCGAGCCGGCAACCAGAGGAAGGAAAGGCGACGAACCGGTGAGGGCCTGGAATGCGGCCCGTTGCGCATTGGAACTCGCCCTGCTCGATGGCCTCTTGCGGAAGGCAGGAAAGAGCGCCGGCGATCTTTTGCCTCCCCTGCGGAAGAGCGTGCCTTATAGCGGCGTGATTGCCGCTAGTTCCGCCGAGAAAGCGGGCAAGACGGCGCGTCACCTGGGCGCCTTTGGAATACGCACGCTTAAAATCAAGACCGGGGGCCGGGAGGAAGCCGAGGTCGTAGCCGCAGTGCGCTTGGCCGCCGGCCCCGACGCATCGTTGCGCATCGATGCCAATGGCGCCTATTCCCCTGAAGAAGCCGCCACGCGGCTCGCGAAGTTGGCCCTGTACGGAATCGCTTGCGCGGAGCAGCCCATAGCGCGGGGAGAGCCAGGGGTGCTGGCGGAATTGCGAAAGGCCTCCCCCATTCCCCTGATGGCGGACGAATCCTTGGTGACCCTGGCGGACGGCAAGGCCCTGGTGGCGGCGGAAGCCTGCGATTTCTTCAACCTGCGCCTTTCCAAGTGCGGAGGCTTCGGCCCCTGCCTGGCGTTGGCCAACTTGGCCCGCTCGGCGGGGGTGCGCATGCAACTGGGCTGCCAAGTCGGTGAGACCGGCATCCTGTCCGCGGCGGGCAGGCACCTGGCGGCCCATCTCGACGAGCTGGTTTGGGTGGAAGGCTCCTTCGGGACCTTGCTGTTGCGCGAGGACGTGACCCGGGCCAAGGTTCAATTCGGGCACGGAGGAATGGCTCCGGTGCTGCGCGGCCCCGGCCTCGGTGTCGAGGTGGACGAGGAACTCCTACGCCGTTATGCGGTCGCAATCGTCGAGAGGGAGTTCTGACATGGGACGCATAGCCTCATTGGCCGCCCTTTGCATCGGCCGCAGTTCGACCCGGGAGTTGGAGGAGGCCTGCTTGCGGCCCCGCGAAACCCAGGCGCATGCCTTACGGAAAATCCTGCAGGGAGCAGGCGGGACCGCGTTCGCGCGGGATCACGGGCTCAACGGCGATGAGACCTTGGCGGAGTTCCGCCGGAAGATTCCCATCCGCGACTTCGAAGGACTGCGGCCTTACAT
This sequence comes from Fibrobacterota bacterium, assembly GCA_023249635.1. Taxonomy (GTDB): domain Bacteria; phylum Fibrobacterota; class Fibrobacteria; order UBA11236; family UBA11236; genus Chersky-265. Next base: position 19,839 of record JAHFCH010000068.1, on the reverse strand, counting down.
CAACCGGGCTGCCGCGGGGGAAAGCCGGGTGCTTACCTCGGAAGATCCCATCTATTTCGCCCGCACCAGCGGGACCACGTCGGAGCCGAAGCTCATCCCGGCCACCGAGGGTTCCGCCGCATCGGACTCGCGGCTTACCCGTCAATGGGTCCACCGCGCCAGGCTGGATCATCCCGCATTCCTATCCGGTGACATTTTCACCGTGGTCTCTTCGGCCGTGGAGGAGCATACGCCATCCGGCATTCCCATCGGCAGCGCTTCGGGGTTCATCGCCAGCAGGATACCGGCCCTGGTGCGACGCTCCTACGCGGTACCCGCCGCCTTGGCGGAAATCACTGAGTACCATACACGTTACCTGGCCATGCTGCGCCTGGGCCTGGAGCGGCCCATCACCCATCTCAATACGCCCAACCCAAGCACCTTGTTGCGCCTGGCCGAGCTGGGCGCCGAGCATGCCGAGGATATTTTCCGCGCCATCCGCGAGGGCCGGTTGATACCGGGCGCCCGTGGCAATCAAATGCCGCCCGGTGACGGTTTGCGGGCCTTGGAAATGCGGCTCCGCCCCAACCCGGCCCGGGCCGCCGAACTGGAACGGATGGCTAACCGGCGTGGACTCCTGGCCCCGCGGGACGGATGGCCGGGCCTCGCCTTGATCGCCTGCTGGACCGGAGGGAGCGTGGGCGAAACCGCGGCCCGGCTGGAGGAATGGTATGGGAAGGTACCCGTCCGCGACCTGGGTTATATCGCCAGCGAAGGACGCTTCACCATCCCCATCTCCGATGGCACCGCCGCGGGGTTACCCGTATTGGGCGATAAGCTCTTCGAGTTTCTGCCGGAAGACGCCGAGGACGGGGAAGTCCTCGGTATCGAAGACCTGGAAATGGGCGCGCGCTACCGCATGCTGGTTACGACCGCTGCCGGTCTCTACCGATACGACATCCTGGACGTGGTGCAAGTACAAGGGTTTCATGGGAGGACTCCGCTGCTGGCGTTCGCCCGCAAGGGTCGTGATATGGCCAACATCACCGGCGAGAAGCTCCATGCCAACCATGTGCTAGGCGCCATGGCCGCCATAGCCTTGACCCCTGGGAAAAAGGTGCGACAGTTCCGGGTGGCCGCGGATTCGGATCGGGCGCGGTACCGGTTCTATCTGGAGCCGGAGCAAATGGACCCCGACGGCGCCGAACCCTGGGGATGTGAATGGCTGGATGCTTTGGACCATTGCCTTCAGGATCAGAACCTGGAGTATCGCCAGAAGCGCGAGAGCGGTCGCCTGCAAGCGCCCTGGCTTCACGTAATGGCTCCGGGCTGGTCGGAGGAATTGTTCCGGGCTTGGGTCCGCTCGGGCCGGAAGGATGCCCAGTACAAATGGCAGGTTCTGGCGCAAATGCCGGAAGCCGCCTTCGAAGAATACATCCTGGAAACCGTGCAGACCCGGACCTAGCCTAAAACCGATATTGGAATGCGAAAAAATCTTCGTCCTGCCATACTTCAACCGAAAAGATCAAACCATGTCAATGTTATCCCTTATTTCCTCGATTACCCTCGTAGCCACCATGACCTCTTACAAGTCGCAGGTCCACGGCCACCGGTCGCTGTTTCTGAATTGCCGGCCCTCCTTCTCATCCGTCGCACCTTCCGCGCGGCCGGTTCCTTTGGCCAAGCGGGCCGCGGCGGATACCGTGGAAAAGGTGACGGGTCTGGTCATCCTCGTGGATTTTCCGGACCAAAAGGCCTCGGTTTCCCGGAAGGAGATCGACGATATGATCAACAAGCCCGGCTATAACGGGCTTTATGGCACCGGTTCGGCCCGGGATTACTGGCTTACCGCCTCCCATGGAAAACTCGAGTATGGTGCCGTGGTCACCGAATATTACACGACTCTTCGGGAGAAAACCCATTACGACAGCACCCCTTTAGGAACCCTGGAAATGTTCCAGGAGGTGCTGAAAGGCATGGAAGCCCGGGGATTCGATTTCTCCCCTTTCACCCGGGACCCCCAAGGCCGGCTTCGCGCGCTCACCTTCCTGTATGTCGGAGCTTTTGATTTGTCGGATTCGACTGGAAGAAGGGGATTGGAACCGGTATTCATCGATGAGGAAGCCATTCCGGAAGAGATGGCCATGACTTTTGACGGCGTAAAGCTGAGTTCGCATATGGTATCCTGCATCGATTGCTTCCCGGACAAGGAGAAAGCCTTCAGCAAGAACATCTCCATCCATGAAATGGGGCATATGCTTTTTCACTGGCCGGATTTGTACGGCTTTGATGGAAAAATCGAAGCCCGGGGCGGTCTGGGCCACTATTGCATCATGTCCATGGGCTTGAGCACCCTTCCGCCGCCCCCAAACCCGTATCTGCGCATCATGCAGGGATGGGAAACACCAGTGGAGCTTTCCATGACAGGAACTGGAGTCCTATCCGTCCCTTCCAACGGAAGGAAAGTGTATCGGTATTCGCGGCCCGATACCACCGGGGAGTTCTTCCTAATCGAGGCCGTGGCCAAAAAGGGCTTATGGGCGGGATTCCCGGACGATGGCTTGGCCATCTATCACGTACTTGAACAGGAAGACTTTTATCCCGAATATCCGATTGTCTCCATCGAACAGGCGGACGGTAGGATGGAGATCGAAAAATTCATCAATAACGGCGGACCGAATGACCTGTTCCACGCCGGCAACAATGCTGCCTTCAATTCTGAAAGCATTCCCGATTCCAAATGGTGGGACGAAACGCCCTCGGGGCTTGCAATCATGAATATCAGCGCGGTAAAGGACACCATGACCTTCCAAACGGGAGTCGCCACCATGCTCAAGGCCGCGCCGGCCCCGGGAATCCGGCAGCTCCGAATGATCGGGAGAACCATGCAACTGGATATCAGGGCGGCCGGGCATATGCAAATCACCGCTCTGGCGGTGGATGGCAGGTCCTACCAACTGACCGACCGGCCCTTCGAAGCCGGGTCCCATATCCTCAGTTTAGCCTCGATACCGCCTGGTGTATATATCGTAACGGTCAATGGCAAAGATGCCCGGCGATTCAGCTTTTAAGGGCTGGTGCGAAAAAACGATTGACAGTGCTACCCTATCTCACTTGAAAGGATCTACTTATGTTTAAGTTACCCCTCATTTCCTGCATCACCCTCCTCGTCGCAGCGCCTTATTGCATGGCGCAACTCCCGGCGGAGCAGCCGGAGCATCCACTTCCATCCCTCTCCCAGCCCAGGGAAGGCGCTGCATACAACAGGCTCCTCCTCGGGACACTGGGGCCGGTGGTGGTCGGCTCGGTCATGATCGGGATGGAAAACGATGCCCTGGCCGTGGCCGGGTTATTCGTGATGGCGACAGGCCTTGCGGCAGGCCCCTCTTGGGGCCAATATTATGCCGGCTCCCCATGGCAAGCCAATATAGGACTGGCGGGCCGGACCATCGGAGTGGGATCCCTGTTGTATGGATTACACCTGGCACTCGACGATTCGGGATGCACCGATGACTGTCACTGGAACGACGGGCGCTACTTTGTCAAAGGTGGATATGCCATGCTCATCGGAGGGTTGCTTTACGGCCTAATCGACACGCACTTCGCGGTCCACCGCGCCGCGCAAAAGAGCGCCAAGGAAAAACCCTTCGCGGAAGGGATCCAGCTTGCCCCCATCCTGGCGCGGAACGCCGAGGGCGACACCCGTGTGGGAGGCCAAGCCTGGATGCATTTCTAAGCCTAGCCGAACCATCCAGTCCTTCCAGGTTCGAAACCTGGTGGGTGCGTTTTTCCCCTCATTCAATATTTAGCCGATGCCAACCTTTGACCTAGCCCACTTACAGGAATAACCTGAAAGGATAGCCCACCATGCTTAACATCTCACGCGCCACCAATCATGGCCCTGCCCAGCCTGGTCGCGAAACCCGCCCGGTCCAAGCCTCCACGTCGGATGAAACTTTGCGGAAAATTGGATGGGAAGAGGGCTCAAGGATTCTCAGGAACCTCGTCTGTGCGCGCGGATTTCCGAATACGGTCGCCGGCAACTCCCGGCCTTTTTGTGCGGCATTAGAATTGAAGCCCAACTCATTCAGGGCAAGATGTTCGGGGTGGAGAGCGCTGAGCGAGGAACACGTCCGGATTCTACGTCTTGCCGGCCTCGATCGCGAAAACTCGCTCCGTCCCTTCGACAGGGATCCAGCAAAGGCGATGCGCTATACCGATCAAACGCATTACAGGCAAGGCAACCTCGTCCCCTATGGGGAGCCGGGCTCCCCGCGGTATGCCTTGAACCGGGGTGTTGAGATGATATATCCGAACCGAAGGGAGGCGATCAGGGATACCGGATGCACCCTGCCCCAGGTTCTGGGAAGAATAGGGGAGAACTCCAGCGGATTCCGTGTCACCGAAGATCTTGCGCAAAGGTGGAATGCGAAGAATCCGGATTGGCCTATCGGATTCCACGACCCCGTTGATTTCGAAGCGCGACGATTCGCGGAAATGTTTTCCCCTCTTCCGCCCAGTCCCGGACCGTCCCGGGACGTCCCAGGCAAAACGGCAGCGACGAAAACCGAATCCTCCGAGGCTGGTCCAATCGCTCCGGGACTCCCGGAAAAGAAACCCGGCGCGTTTGCGCCTCGGCTCGAGCCCGAACACCGCCCGGTCCAGGCCTCCACGTCGGATGAAACTTTGCGGAAAATTGGATGGGAAGAGGGCTCAAGGATTCTCAAGAATCTCGTCTGTGCGCGCGGATTTCCGAATACGGTCGCCAGCAACTCCCGGCCTTTTTGTGCGGCATTAGAATTGAAGCCCAATTCATTCCAGAAAATAAGTGTGGGGATGAGAGGACTGAGCGAGGAACACGTCCGGATTCTAAGGGACGCCGGCCTCGATCGCGAAAACTCGCTCCGTCCCTTCGACAGGGATCCAGCTAGGGCTAAGCGCAATGCCGATCAAATGCGCTACATGCAAGGCAACCTCGTCCCCTATGGGGAGCCGGGCTCCCCGCGGTATGACTTGAACCAGGGTGTTGAGATGATATATCCGAACCGAATGGAGGCGATCAGGGATACCGGACACACCCTGCCCCAGGTTCTGGGAAGAATAGGGGAGAACTCCAGCGGATTCCGTGTCACCGAAGATCTTGCGCAAAGGTGGAATGCGAAGAATCCGAATTGGCCTATCGGATCCCACGACCCCGTTGATTTCGAAGCGCGACGATTCGCGGAAATGTTTTCCCCTCTTCCGCCCAGTCCCGGGCCGTCCCAGGCAAAACGGCAGCGGACGAAAACCGAATCCTCCGAGGCTGGTCCAGTGGCCCCAGGGCTCCCGGAAAAGAAACCCGGCGCGTCACCACCTTGGAGCGTGAATTCAAGGGAGGCATTAAGTCCGCTGCCTGCCGCGCAACCCAGACTGGCCAGTCCCCACCCTGCCGATACGGAATTGGACATCAAGAACACCGATCCCTTCTTCGGATATAACCCGCCAACGCCTTGAGTCACGGGGAAATTATGCATACAGCCCTTCGTCCCTGGCCAATTGGAAAAGGATAGCCCGCATTCGTTTTCCTGATTGGCTGAAATGCCGTCAGGGTAACATGTATGTGTCGGATCGCCTTCCTGCCGTGAATGGGCCGAAAGCATCTAGACAAATTTGCCGTTTACACTTGTAAACACTTTTCGAACCCTGAGCAATCTTTTCATGATGTCCACGCCAGATTAATGGGTACACCGAATGCATGGATGTCCTTGGCATGGCTGATCGAAAATCGAAAATCGTAAAACCATGGATACGGAAGGTCATTTCATCACCCGAAAGGATCGAAACTTGTTAAAGCTACCCCTCATTTACGGGATTACCCTCCTCGCCGCCGCGTCCTCTTCCATGGCGCAACTCCCGGCACGGCAGCCGGAGAACTCGTTAGCATCCATCTCCGGGCCCCGTGAAGGCGTCGCCTAAGGCCTGCTCGCCGCCGGGACGCTTATCCCGCTGGCGGTCAGCGGGATGGTACCCACATCGGGTGATATTTCCACCCGTATTTGGGTGCTAATTGAGGGTGCAGGACTTTCGCCAGGCCCTTCCCTGGGCCAATTTTATGCCGGCTCCTACTGGCAAGGCACCGCCGTGATAGCCGCCCGGACCACCTCCGTGGTATTGCTGGTCTATGGATATGGCCTGAGCGGCGACAATTCCGGATGCTACGACGATTGTCCCTGGAATGACGGCGGGCCCTTTATCAAGGCCGGCTGGGCCACGCTTGGCATAGGCTTCCTTTACAGTTTGATCGACACGCACTTCGCGGTGCAGCGCGCCACACAAAAAGGTACCTGGGAAAAACCCTTCGCGGAAGGGATCCAGCTTGCCCCCATCCTGGCGCGGAATGCCAACGGGGACACCCGTGTGGGAGGCCAGGCCTGGCTGCATTTCTAAGCCGCCCACGCCCTCCACGCGTCCCACAGTAACTTCCCCGCTACCCCCGCCCCGCTCCAGAGCAGGAACCGGTTCACCCAGGCTTCCCCCTGCTTCACCTGCCAATGGCTTCCCGCCCAGCCTCCCACGAGGTTGCCGGCGGCCAGGGCCGCGGCCATGGGCCAATCGATGCGGCCGGCGGCGGCGAAGGTCACCAGCGACACGGCGATGAAGATGATGGTGTTGGCCACCTTGAGGGCATTCGCGCGGATAATGTCGAGATTGCCCAGAGTGGTGAAGGCGTAGATCATGATCAGGCCGGAGCCGGCCTGGATGAAGCCGCCGTAGAAGCCGATGCCCAGGTAAGCGAGAAAGGCGGGGAGGTCGCCGCGCAGGGTGGGCTCTTGGCCCAAGGCGGGATTGGCTTTGTGGCCGCGCAAGGTCATGAAGACGACGAAGAGGATGACGGCGGCCAGGATGGGGTTGAAGACGCGGTCGGAAAGGCCCACGGCGAGGAGGGAGCCGGCGAAGGAGCCGATGACGGCGGGCCAGCCTACGCGCCAGGCAAGGCGGGGCAGGAAGATGCCGCGGCTGCGGAAGGCGAACAGGGAGGAGAGCGAGCCGAGGAGGATGCCGATGCGGTTGGTGCCGTTGGCGGTGGCGGCGGGCAGGCCCAGAAAGATGAGGAGCGGGATGCTGAGGATAGAGCCGCCACCGGAGATGCTGTTGACGAAGGAGACAACTATGCCGGCGACGAAGAGCAAGGGGTAAATCCAAGCCCCGAGCTGGCTCCCCACTTGGCCCACCAGGTGCGCGGCCATGCCTCAGTCCTTGGGGCCTTCGCGGCGCGAGAGCACCGAGCCCAGGTAGAGCGGGGGGTGCTGTTTGCCGGAAGAGTAGAGCACGCCCAGGGTGTGGTTGATTTCGTCCCACGAGGTGAGCGAGCGTAGCTTGCCGGTGCCTTTGGGATCGAGGCGGAGCAGGAGGTGGTGGACGGCGGTGAGATCGATTTCGGCGAGCGGCTTGCGCGGGGCGTACACGGGTCCGCTTTTGATATGGCGGCGGGCGAGCAGCCCCAGATCGACCAAGGGTTCGGCCAGGCGCTCCAGGGTGGCTTCGTCGTCCCAGAGTTCGGTGGCCAGGGCCTTGAGGGGCACGGTGCGGCGGCCTGCCACGGTTTTGGAGCCGGAGAGCGCGTGAATGGTTTTGAGCACTTCGAGTACGTCTTTTTCCAGGTTACGGAAGGCCTCGGAGTCGTTGGCGGGGGCCGGGGTCTTGTCGCGTTGATGGTATAGGCGTTGGTACATGAAGGCCACGGCGGCGCCGTACAAGACGATCATCCACAGCAAATAGATCATGAGCAGGACCACGGGGAAGATGGCCAGGGAGCCGTAGATGAAGTTGTTGCGCGAGAGCAGGATGCCCGGGGCCAGCATCATCACCCGGCTGAGGCCGAAGATGGCGGCCGTGGAGAGGGTGGCGGCGAGGATGGCCGGGAACAGGCGAACGCGCGTGTTGGGGATGATGTAGAAGAGGAGGACGAGGGCGAGCCACAGGAAGCCGAAGACAGCGACGGTTACCAGTATCACGGCGGTTTCCTGGACCAGCAGGGGGTGCGCGGTGCCGGAGAATTTTGTGTCCAGGAAGGCCCGGTACTTGAAGAGCACGTTGGTGGCGGCTACCACAATGAGGATGAGCAGGAGCAGGAAGGGGGTGTATTCCCGGATGCGGCGCCACCAGTTACGGTCCTTGCGGATGTCCCAGATATGATCGAAGGCCAGCTCGATATTGCTCATGGAGAGGAAGAAGGCGAACAGCAGGCCGAAGCTGCCTAAGAGGCCCAGTTTTTGGAAGTCGATTTTCTGGGCGTATTCGATGACGTTCAGGATGGGATCGAGGTTGAGGTCCAGGTTCATGGAATCGGCCATGTAGATGACCAGGCGGGAGAGCAGATCCAGGTAACCGAAGCGGCCGGCGACGGAAGAGAGGATGACCGCGAAGGGCACGAATGATAGAATGGACGTGTAGGTAAGGGCGCTGGCCCGGACGGGGATTTGGTTGACCGGGAAGCTCATTCCTGCGAGCACCAGGACCCGCGCCAGGCGGGCGGGAAACTTGCGGGTGCGGCTTACTTCCTGGTCCATGCCGACCCGGTGCAGCGCCGCGAGGACCGCCAGACCCAAGCCGGCAAGGGCCTTTATGGCCCCATGGAGACGGGCGGAACCGAGGGGATAAGTGCGATGTTTGTTATCTTTTTCCGCCAAGAGCCGTCCCCGATAAGCCTTCAGCCAACGTTACCCCTGAATGCCGGGTCCTTGAAAATAGTCAAAATGCGCCGATTCCAACGATTTTCCCTTCCTCTTGCCATGCTTGCCATGCTCGCCATGTCCGTTCCCGCCTGGTCGGACGCGCCCGCCGAGTCCCCCTCCAAAATCCAGGGGCCTTTGACCGATCGGTCCGGCTCGGAAGCCTTGGCCGATACCGCCGCCGTGGGCGCGGCGGGCTATTACCTGTATCCCGACCTTTCCACCGACCAAAGCGACCTGGCCCATCAGGCGTTGAACCAGGCCTATTCGGCGAACATCAAGCGGGCCCGCAAATCTGTGGCGGCCTTGCGGGATTTGGAAACCGCGAAACATCTGCCTCCCCTATCGCAATTGTTGTCGGTGGCCATCGACGTGATGCGCTACCAGAACGGCGATTATGAGGATGAGGAAGGCGAGAAGGATTTGCTGTCGGCCATCTCCGAGGCTTCGGAACAGGGAAGTTACCTGTGCCAGCAGGCCTTGAAGCAAACGCCGGGGCATCCCACTTATATGCTGATCCTGGGCGGCATCCGCGGATTCAACGCGACGCTTAAGATCCACGGCAATCCCAGCCAGGCCATGTCGGACGGATTCCAGGCCTTGAAGTTGTTGGAAAAGGCGCGCGCGGGAAATGCGCGGTTGAAGGATGCCTACATGGGTACCGGCATTTTCAATTGCACGGCAGCGAATGCGCCCCTGTTCGTGCGCGCGACATTGAAGATCATCGGGCGCAGCGTGACCATGAAGACGGGATTGGAAGCCTTGCGGGTGAGCGCTTACCAAGGGCAGTACACTTCGGTTTCCAGCCAATTGTTCCTCATCCAGTTCCTGTCCCCGTATGATCAGGAGCTGATGCGCGAGAAGCGCGAGATTTTCCATTCCCTGGAAACCTCTTTCCCCCGCAATCCCTATTACACCTTTCTGCGTACGGATGAGGCGTTGTGCTTCCAGCCGGACAGCTTCTACGCCAAGTCCACGCGGTCGGCATTGGCTTCCCGCATCACGGCCTTTTCGGCGGCGGATTTCCCCAGCCGCCGTTACGCCAACCTGGTGCGCTGGCAGTATACCTTGCTCGATCCCAGCCCGGAGCGCCGCTACGCGCCCGATACCAGCTTCCGCTTCCGCGATTACGAGTTCTATCCCGCTTTCATCGATGCGCTGCGTTTCAAGCGCGCCATGGAAGATTCCCTGGAGCCGGAGGAGAAGCCCGCCAAGGCCGCGCTGGCCACCCTCGAGGAGATGCGGGATTCGTGCCTGGCCGTGATCGGGGATTCGCCCATGAATCCCACCCGCAAGCGCCTCTACCAGTGGCACGTAACCGACGCGTTACGGTGGTCCCTGAAGCGCGGCCGGGCCCTGCCGGACGGCGCTTCCACGACTTCGCGCTGACGTCTACCGGCGCTCCGTTTTCCGCGCTCCCTTTACTGATCTCTACTGGGCTGATCTCCACTGGGCGAACGGATCCGTCGAAAAGGCTCGGAAAGGCTCGGAAAGGCGCTGAAAAACACTGGAAGTGTAATCCGATTTTCCCGGTTGGCCGCCCGCACTCGACCTAAGTGGCGGCGAAACCACGCTTCATCGGGCAAATGCGTAATATGCCCGGCCGCCAACCCCCGCATGCCTCCCGCAGCGAGGTGTAGTTTAACGGCATGGAAGCCTACGCGATGGAAACCGGAACTCAGCGGGAATGCGAAAGCGGGCAATTCCGGATTGTTTTCACGGGCTATCGCGCCGCGACCGCCGCGGAGGAGGAGACCTGCTCCCCCGCGGAATTTCCTGAGTTCCATAAAAACCCCGGTCATGACTGGGATACGTCTCCAGAGGATGGAGAGAGGGCGTATTTCCATGCGGACATTTCCTGGATCAGATTAGGGGACGACGACTCGCCCCAGACGGCCTCCTTGACCGCCATGATCACGGGCGATGTGCGGGGTTTGCGCAAACGGCCCGGTGCGGCGGAATCGCGCTCCGGCGACACCGGCCGTTTGCCTCTTTCGTTAGGCACCTATGACTTGGCCTCGCATAAGAATGCCGTGGCCATCGGCAATCCCGCCTGCGTAGCGGCCGTGCCGCTGCAGCGGGCGCCACGATCCAAAGTGATCTTCCTGACCTATGAGACGGCGATGGCGCTTGCGGGTATGGATCAGGGATACGGGCGGGGGATTTTTCCCGTTGTATATCGGGATGCGGAGGATGCGGGGCGGGAGATTACCCTTTATTTCGGAATCGATCGCGTAGAGTCGTGCGCCTGACCCCGGGCTATTTCATCCCCAGAAAACTCCTGAAGTAGGGCCTTATCGCGTCGGGGAAATCCCTGAGGCTGCTGAAGGCGGGGGTGGCGAAATACTGGTACCAACCGCATTGGCGTTCGCAGGCGGCCATGGTGGCCCGAGCCTCTTCGGCCTCGCCGGTTTTGAGCCAGGTTTTCAGATCGATCAGATCCATGCGGATGGCCCGGTCTTCCCGGGGCCGGCAAGGATAGGCCAAGGTACCGTCGGCGTTGATGACGAGGCTATCGGGTTGGCAACCGCCGCGCTTGAGCTTTACGCGGCGGAAATAGCCGTCGGGCGTGATGATGGCGGAGGGATACAATTTCTTCAACCGCTTCACTTCGGCCTCGAAACGGATGAAAGGCGGGTAGGCATGGATGGCGGATTCCAACTCCACCGCGGGCATCAGCAGGATGCGGGCCCCGGCCGCGCGGCTCCGTTTCACCTTGTCTTCCATGGCGCCCAGATCCTCGTCGCGAACCACGGTTTGCACGGTCACGTCCATGCCGTAACCGCACATGCTTTCCAATTGATCGAACAGCTCCAGGTTCTCGTGGCCCTCGTCGATGCTGATTTCCAGGAAGTCGATGAAGCGCGCGTATTCGGCCCAGGGGTACTTGAGCAGGTTCCGTTGGCTGGTGGTGAACATGACGTAGAAGGGTTGCCGGCGCGCCTCTTCCAGCAAAAGGCGGATGTCTTTGCGGAGCAGGGGTTCACCGCCTTCGAAACTGACCAGCACCACCGAGGAGCGGCCCAGGTTACGCAGGATGCGGGTAAGGGTTTCGGTGTCGAGATCGTGCTTGTCCATCTTCCAGATATTGCAGAACGAGCATGTAAAGGCGCAGCGGTTGGTGACCTTGAAGGAGGCGTAGAAGGGATGGCGCACGCCCCGGGCGGTATTGTCCAACCAGTATCCCGCGGTCTTGAGCCATTTTCCGGCCGGTAATCTTCTTGGCATGGTTCCACCTTCGCTTCTATAGAGAGACGCCTTTGGAAGGGGATTCGGCTACCGCTGGGGAGCGGTTATTCCGGGGCGGATCCCGGGAGGATCAGGGGAATTGGAGGACGAGGAAGTCGTAACCCTGCCGCCACACAGCGCCGGCGCCCTGGAAGGCGTCGGCCAAGGCGCCTTCCACCCGGCTTTTTTCCGCCGGGGACAGTATGCCCGCCACCGCGGCCAGCAGGGATTGCGGCCTTTGCGCCGAGTCCGGGAACCAGGTGCGGATTTGCGTAGCGGTGAAATGCCGGAGGGCGGAGATATCGCGCTGGGTAACCGCGGCGGTACCCCCGGCGGCGGCGGCCCATTCGGCGCGGAGGCTTTCCAGGGGCGATACCGGCAGGGCCGCGCGCCATGCGTGTTCGACCGCGGCGATCCTGCCCGCCAGTTCGGCGCCGATGCCGGCGGGCGGCAGGTATTCCCCCAGGCCCTGGGAGCGGGCCGGATTGCTTTCGGCCAAGACCACGCGGCAGCCCGGGGCGGCGTATGGGATCATGCTCTTCAGCCAGGGCCCGGGATCGGGCAGCCGGCGCAAGAGATCGAGGCCGACCCAGGCATCGAAGCACGGGCGTTCGGCGCGTGCGGCGAGGGACTCCGCGAGACCGGTAATGGAAGCGGTGAAGAGTTCCGGCCGCGCCAGGGTTTCCAGATGGCGGGCCCATTCTTGCATGCCTGTGAGCTTGCCTTCGTCTTCGCAGCGGGACCACACGCCTCCGGCGGGAGCGCGGCGGCAGGCTTCCCAGGTGAGGAAGCCCGTGCCTCCGCCCAGGTCCAAGGCCAAGCTGTTACGGCGCAGGCCGGCCAGGCGGAAGATTTCGTCGCGGGCCTGTTTGAGGGTCTCGCCGCTCTGGGCCGCGGCGCGGTCAATCCAGGAGTTGGCCTTGGCGCTGCGGGCCTTGCCGTGCATGGGAACGGCGGGCTCGCGGCGTTCCAGCTCGGCGGCCTCCATCTGCGCTTCGCGGCTGCGCGCCACGCGCTCGCGGATGGTGGCCTCGTAGCCCGATTCGCTGGGCTGGTAGAACACTTTGCCTTGCAGCGAGGTGGGCAGGTATTGCTGGGCCACCCAATGATCGCGGTAGGCATGGGGATACAGATAGCCCTTGCCGTGGCCCAGGTCTTCCCCATCGCGGCTGGCGTCCTTGAGATGATCGGGCACTTCGTCTTCCTGCTCCTCGCGTACCGAGGAGAGGGCATCGAAGTAGGCCAGCGCCGTATTGCTCTTGGGGGCCGAGGCCAGGTACAGGCAGGCCTGGGCCAAATGGAATTGACCTTCGGGAAGGCCGACATAATCGAAGGCCTGGGCGGCGGCCGAAACCACGGCCAGGGCGTTGGGATCGGCCATGCCTACGTCTTCGGAGGCGAGAATGAGCATGCGGCGGAACAGGAAGCGGGGATCTTCCCCGGCATAGACCATCTTGGAGAGCCAATATAGAGAGGCGTCGGTATCGGATCCGCGCACCGATTTGATGAAGGCGGAGATGGTGTCGTAGTGGGTATCGCCATCCTTGTCATAGAGCACGGCGCGGCGTTGGATGCTTTCTTCGGCAACGGACAGGGTAACCCGCGCGATACCGTCTTCGCCCTCGGGGGTGGTTTCCACCGCCAGTTCCAGGGCGTTGAGCGCGCTGCGGGCGTCACCGGAGGCTACGCGCGTCAGGTGGGCCATGGCGTCCTCATCGATTTCCACCCTGCGCTTGCCGTAGCCGCGTTCGGGATCGGAGAGGGCGGCGCGGATGACTCCGCGCACGTCGTTTTCGCCCAAGGGACGCAGTTGGAAGATACGGGAACGGGAAACCAGGGCCTTGTTGACTTCGAAGTAGGGATTCTCCGTGGTCGCGCCGATCAAAGTCAGCGTGCCGTTCTCCACGTGAGGCAGCAGCGCATCCTGTTGGGATTTGTTGAAGCGATGCACCTCGTCCACGAAGAGCAGGGTCTTCTGGTCGCGCATGGCGCGGGTGTCCCGCGCGGTTTCGATGGCATCGCGGATGTCCTTGACCCCGGCGAGCACGGCATTGATGGCGATGAAGCTGGCCCGGGTGGTATTGGCGATGATCTGGGCCAGGGTCGTTTTCCCCGTGCCCGGCGGCCCGTACAAGATGATGGAGCTGAGCTGGTCGGCCTGGATGGCCCGCCGCAAGAGGCGGCCGGGACCAAGGATATGCTCCTGTCCGATGAACTCGTCCAGGGTGCGGGGCCGCATGCGCGCGGCCAAAGGGCTGTTACGGATGCGTTTGGCCTCGGCGGGTGTGCCCGCGGCGGCTGCGCCTTCGGCGGTGAAGATATCCTCTTCTTTGGCGGCCGGCTTGGCGATGCGCCTTCCCGATTGTCCAGGGCTCACGCCGGGTAAGATAGCTATTCAGCGGGGTTGGAAAGGCAGGGTCCCCACCTCCCGCACCTTGCCGCTGGCTATGCCGACAAGCTCCACGGTATCGGTGGGTATGGGCTTATCGACTTGATCGATTTGGATCATGGGCTCTACGTAAAGGGATAGCCGTCCCGCGCCGGCCGGGACATCCGCGAGGGTGAATTCCGCCCCGGCGGTATCGGCCACGGGCAGGATGGCGTGATAGCCGTCGGTTCCTGCGATGCCGATCCAAACGCGCGTATTCCATTCCCCGCCCTGGGGCCGCAATCGGCCGTGCACGACGGAGGTCGGCTCCAGGTACACGGTTCCCAAAGCCGCCGGTTTCTGGTCGATGGTGGGGAATTCCCGCAACCAGGAGACCACGGGAGCCGGCCCCATCGAGGTATCGACAGGAATTATGCGGCGTATTTCCAGGTAGTAGCGGGTAGTGCCAGGAGGAAGCTTCAGGCTGAATACGCCGGCGGTATCGGCGACGGTACGGGCCAACACCTGCGGCGTCGGAACATGATCCTTGGTGAGCAGGACCACGCTGCTGCGGGCCACCACCTCGGCGCCCACGGCGGCACCACCCGCTGGGAGCATGGCGATACCGGCGATGGTATTTTCCGTGGTGGTGGAGGTTCCCGACAGGCGATCGGCGCAACCAACGGCGATCAACAACAGCGCCACCATGGTTAGCGGCGGGTTCAGCAGCAGGGTCAGCGGTAAGTTGCGGGGCAAGGGTTCACGCTTCGGCATGGTTCGCTTTCGGGAAGGTCATCGGGATTGTCATCGGGAAGACCTGGAGGTTCATCTGGATCACGCGGTCCTCGCCGCGATCGGATTGGACGATCTCGACGATACGATCCCGGCATTCCTTGATCATGGCTTTCACCCGCTCCAGGCCGCGCTCGGAAACGCTCATGGTCACGCAGGAAATGTCGCGCTCTTCCGGCGCCACTTGCGTGAGGGCCTGGCGCGCCAAATCGATCATCTCGGATTGGAAGCCGCGCACCAGCAGCGATGTGGCTTCGTCCTTATGGGAAAGCAAGGAAGCCTGGGTGGCGCGCCAGCGGCCCGCCGCGTCCTTGACGATGAGCTGCAGGCTCTCGAGCAACTTCAACGCGCCCCTGGCCTGGGCGGCGGTGATGGCGGGGCGCAGGGCCGAGGCCAAGGGCTCGGCATCGTCACGCACGTCGACCACGGCAAGGGCTTCGCGCACGGCCACGTAATACCATTTGGAAAAGTATTCGCGCTGGTTCAGCTTCAAGCGCTGGGCCTTCACCGGCATGGCCTGGACCAGGGATTCGTAGATGGTTTGTTTGGCCGCTTCGGACTTGGCATCGGTGAAGGCGGCAAGCAGGCCGAGGTATTGTTCTTCCGCGGGACTGAGTCCTAGGGCCTTGGCGAACTTCGGAATCTTGGCGCGCGTAAGGTTGCGATGCCCGCTCAGCACTTCGCTGAAATATCCCGTGGAAGGGATTCCCGCCTTCTCCATGATGACTCTGTAGGAGAAATGCCGGTTCACGGATTTCTTCTGGCGATAATATTCGGCCAGGTACTTCCGGTAATCCAGAAAGTCGAAAACGGAGACCATGGCATTAATATACCCCATTTTCCGGATAATAAATGAGAGCAATAATGGAGTGAAATATGCATTTTAAGGCATTTAGTGGGGGTCTTGTGGAATTTAATCCTGTACTTTTGAGAGCGCGGGGTGGTTACTCCGCCGGCTCTCAAACGAAAGGAAAGCCCATGTCCCCCATCCGAGTCCTTTTATCGGTCTCGCTTCTCTCCGTCTCCCTACAGTTCCTGGCCTGCCAGCAGCCTTCCACCCCCGCCGCGGATTCTTCCGGAGCGCGGGCCAAGGGCGACCAGACCGCCCATACCGGGGACGGCGCCTGTATCGCAGTCGTAGTATGCGGCACCGATGGCAAGATCTATCCCGATCCCTGTGCGGCCGATGCCGCCGGCGTGAAATACGGGTATGATTTGGGCCAATGTAAAGCTGCCATCGATCCGCCCATCGGAGTCGATCCGATCATCGTGCCCAAGCCCGGCACGGGCAACTGCGGTCCCGATCCGGTTATCGTGGATCCGCCCGTGGTAATCGATCCCGGAGTGCCGGATTCCGGCGGTGGCGTATGCATCGCGGTATTCGATCCGGTATGCGGCGCCGACGGCAAAACCTATTCGAATTCCTGCGTAGCCGGTATGTCTAAGGCTACCATAGCCCACACGGGCGTCTGCAAATGATGGCAACTCGATGGTGTGGCTCGGGGGGCCCGGTACGCCGCGCCATCGGGGCGCTGACCCCGGCCCAATGCCTGATGGCCTTTACCTTCGCG
Organism: Fibrobacterota bacterium; assembly: GCA_023249635.1. GTDB lineage: Bacteria > Fibrobacterota > Fibrobacteria > UBA11236 > UBA11236 > Chersky-265. The sequence continues at coordinate 3,190 of JAHFCH010000068.1, read as the reverse complement.
GCTCAGCCCGTATGTGGCCAATCATTTACCTCCGCATTCGAGACGGATTACGGCGGCTGGATCGCAGATTTCGCGGACTATCCGGCGGCGGACAGCGCGGCCTGGCATTTCAAGCATTCCATCGAAACCATGCCCAACGTGACCCCGACGCAGAAGGGCCTGCGCATCAGCGGGGATAATTTTTCCGATGACCTGTTCCTGTTCATCAAGCGCAAGGTAACCGGGCTGGTACCCGGGGCCGAATACGCGATGACGGTCAACGCCGGAATCGTCACGGCGCAATGCCCGGATTGCCTGGGCGGCGATTCCTTTTATTTCAAGGCGGGTGCCGGTGGGACCGAGCCGAAGAAGGTATTGGCCAGCGGCGGCATGTACCGGATGAACATCGACAAGGGCAACCAGTCGCGCGGGGGTCCGGATATGGATACCGTGGCCGCGGTTTACCACGATGTTCCCGGGGATTTGACGCCCCATCTGATGCACTTCGGAAACGCCAAGCATCCTTTCCGATTCCACGCGGACGCGAAGGGGGAAGCCTGGGTGATACTGGGGGTGGAAAGCGCTTTCGAAACCCCGGTGGCATGGAACCTGGCGGATGTGAGCGTGCAATTCGCGGGGACTACGGGATTGCGTCCGGGGCCGGCGCCTGTGCGTTTTCGCCAAGTCGGCCTGCGGAGCCGCAGCCTGGCGGGTCGCCGGCTGCCTTTAAATCCCGGGAGGCTCTCCCCATAGGATGCCTCCCTTCGTTATAAGCCGAATTGGTACTTTAGGCGGATGGCCAATCCCCTCCGCCTCCCCTCTGCCCTGCGGGTTTTCCCGCTCATCGCTCTGATTGCCTTCCTCCCGTCCGTCCAGGCCCAGGCTCCTGCCCGCGCCGAAAAACTGGAAAGCAAGCTGCGGGTGGCCATGCTCAAGGCCAACAAGAATATCCACGGCACCTGGATCAAGGCGATGGAACTGAAGGCCATCCTGGAGGATACCAACCTGGTGCTCATCGACGTGCGCCAGCCCAAGGAACAAGACATCTCCATGTTGCCGCATGCCATGACCACGGCGCAATTCGCGGAGCGGTTCCGTCACGGCATCCCGCCCGAAAAACGCATCGTGGTCTACTGCACCATCGGCTACCGCAGCGGCAAATACGCGGAGCAATTGACGGCCATGAAAATCAAAAGCGAAACCCTCGAAGGCGGCATTCTCATGTGGAGCTTCGTCGGGGGAAACCTGGAATCCAAAAACACCCGGGGCGAAACCGTGGTGACCAATCGCATACACGTTTACGATGCCGAATGGAACATCGTGCATCCGGATTATGTTGGGGTTTTGTAACGGGGTGAGAGCCGGATGGGGTAAAAGAGGGAGGTAGCCGCGGGGGTCAGGAGGAGCGTGGGGGTACCCCCAAACCGCTACCGCGACTACCTCTTATCCGATTTCGTTCTCAATGTAAGCAGGGCCGCGGCGCCACTCTTCCCAATTCCATCCGCACTTGGGGGCAAATGGACCCCAAGCCGGGGTTTTCAAATAGGACGATGTTCAATCACGACGGTAATATGCGGTTTCCTTGAAGCCCTTCTTGGACGCGTCGCGTTCCTTGGAAACCTCGGTCACCAACACCAGGGTATCGTGCTTGAACGCATAGTCGCTTTTCCCGACGGCGGCCGCGCCCCCCTGGTCCAGGTCCAATTCCAGCTGACCCTTCTCAACGTTCCCGCCCATCGCGAGAACTTTGAGGATATGGCCCTTAGTCGTGGTGGAATCCGATTCGACGCGGATACCTTCCACATAGGCGCTATCGGCTGATATCGATAACGTGCCGGTGACCTTGATGAGCGAGGAATCGTATTTCTGACCGTCGCCGTATTCGAAGAGGTAGTCGACCAGGGTATAGCTCCCCTTAAGCCGGGTGGCGGCAAGGGTTACCGAGACGAATTCGGGATCGCTGCCGCTGTCGGTGGAACAAGCGTCGAAGAGTGCCAACAGCGCCAAGATCGCCAGCGGGGCCAGGAGATTTACGGTGGAGGCTGGGATGCGGAAAAGCGTTCGGGAAAGGCTGATGGAGGTTTTCATGGGCGCCCCCCGATTCTACCAACCCTCAGGCCATTTTCTCAAGCATCTCCCGGGTGACGCGGTAGCGCAGGGGCCTTCCCGCCCTCCAGGCGCGGAATTCCTCCAGGCAATAGTCGGCCATGCGTACCACCTCATTTCCGTTGGAACCGGCGATATGCGAACTGAGGCGCACGTTTTCCAGGCTATGCCAGGGAGAATCGGCGGCCGGAGGCTCGGGATCGACAACATCGAGCAGGGCGGTGAGATCGGGGCGGGACTTGAGGATGGCGGCCAGGGCGCGCTCGTCCACGGTGGCTCCGCGACCGGTATTCACAAAGGTGGCGCCCGTGCGCAGGGACGCGAAAAGCGGCGCGCCCAGCAAACCGCGGGTAGTCGGCAAATCGGGCAGGTGGTTGCTGACGACATAGGCTTTGGAGAAGCATTCTTCCAGGGATACCTTGCGGACGCCGATCACGGCCGCGTCCCCGTCGGAGAGAAAGGGATCGTAGGCGATGACGTCCAAGCGCAGGGGACGTAACAGCTCCGCTACGGTCTTCCCCACCATGCCGCAACCCAACAGGGCCACGGACTCGCCCAGCACGCCCGGCGCATCCGTTTCCAACAGCCGGCCGCGATTGGCCGGGAGCCTCGTCTCGCGTACGTTGCGGAAGTAGCCCTTGAGGGAAAGCAGGATCTGAGCCAGGGCAAACTGGGAAACCGGGACCGCATTGGCGGCCCATGCGCTAACGACGATGATGCCTTTTTCCAGCAGCGGCCGCGCGAATGGCCGGACGGTACCGGCCGCATAGAAGAAGGCCTTGAGATTGGGAAGTCCGGCGACCTGGCGCGCAAGCTCCTCGCCCATGCCCCAGGTGGAAAAAAGGACTTCGACTTTTTCGAGCGCGGCAGCCTGGCGCGGAAAATCCGCCGCGGTCACGTACTCGGGGAACAGATCGGTTTCCCCCGCCAGCTCGGTGCGCCGTCCCCGACCGAAGACGCGGTCGAGTTGCCAAGCCTGGTTGCCGCACAAGGCGGCAGGAGTCCGGGGGGAAGATGTCATGGGGTATTATGTAGTGGGTCGGAAGGGGTTAGTCAAGAAGGGGTTCGGACTAACCCCTGGATTCCGGTTTCGCATGATAGCGGC
>JAHFCH010000265.1 GCA_023249635.1 Fibrobacterota bacterium | reverse complement strand
GGTCAAGTATTCCAAGGGTAACGTGAAAGTGACCTCGGGCGAACCGGCGGCCACCACCGATTTGCAGGGCTCCACTCTGGTCCTGCAAGGATCCAAATTCGAATCCGGCGAGAACGGAAAGGCGGTCATCCGTTTGCTGCCGGATAATGCGCATATGGAAATCCGGCCCAATTCGGTGTACACGCTCAAACGGGTCAAGACCAAGGATAAACGGCTGCGCCGCGTGGTGATGGAGAACGGCGAAGTCGTTTTCGGGCTGAAGAAGAAAAGCGAACCGGTGCAGTGCGAAACCCCGCAAACCCAGGCCACCGCGGCCAAGGGCCGATTCTCCTGCAAGACCGACGAGAAGGGCGTGAGCGTTTTTCTGGTGCAGGACGGCGAACTTTCCGTGTACAACCGCCCGAAAGACCTGACCGCGATTGTACGCAGCGGGCAGAAGGCGATTTCGGATCTGAACGGCATCAAGGTTACCGATGCCACCGACTCCGAGCTGGAGCAGGTAGGCTTCCGGCAGAACACCCTGGAAGTGGATTTCGTGAATCCGCAGACCGAAGACTTCACGACCCTGGAAGTGGAATATGAAACCAACTTCTAAGGCGCGTACCGGATTTCCCAAAGCGGCCGCCTGGATGCTGTCCCTGTTCTTGGCAGTGGCCCAGCTTGCCTGGAGCGCGGACGCGGCCCAGGCTGCCGGCGATACCTTGGATACCAGCGCTCCGGCCCCCCAAGGCATGGAAGGCGGATCTACCGATACCTCGGCCCAAGCCGTGGCATCGGGTTATGCCGGCCCTTCCGAAGCCATCGGCCCCGAGCCCGCTCCCGGCGGATTCATGGTGCCCATCGACGGCGATGTATTCTACGATCCCGACGTGCGCGTGTTGGTCTCCGTGCCCACGCCTCCCGCCAGCATGGTCCTTTTGCTGGACGGCTATCCCGAGACGAACCCGCTTACCATGAACGAAGGTTTGCTCACCGCCAACCTCGGCAGCCTCAAGTCCGGTGTACATCAATTGACCCTGTTGCTTTTCAACGAGCGTACGGAAATCATCGAAAGGCACGATGTGCGATTCTTTATCCGCCTGCCCGAGCCCATCCGCAAAGCCCGCGAAGGCAATTACCGCCAATTCGGCCGCCTGGTGGCCAAGGTGGATTGGAAGAACGGCGAGGCAAAGGGGCGGATCCTATCGCAAAGCGAATTGAAGCTCGCACCGGGCGATTCCACCCTGGTCGCCGGCGAAGCGGAAACCCCGGTTTCCCAAGAGGTGGACGGTGTGACCGAAGGCGCCTACAATCTCAAGTACAAGCAATTCGAGGCTTACGGAAAGGTGTTGCTGCGCGCGGATGAGAACCGCTTCCGCCAGCCCAGTCATCGCGTGACCGCCAACGTGAAATACGGACCCTGGATCGGCCTCAAAGCCGGCGACGTCTATCCCTTATACAACCCGCTCCTGCTGAATGGAACGCGCGTGCGCGGCGCCGAGGGCATGCTCAGCTTAACGACGGGGGAGACCACTTGGGGTTCTTTCCGCGCGGTGCGGGGCGAGACGCGGCGCGTGGTGCCGGCCTATACGGTCAGGTACGATACCGGCAACGGCAATCCGCGCATCGATACCGTCCCGGGATCGTTCCAACAGAATCTGATCGCCTTCCGCCTGGGTATGGGTGGCGGTCCCAAGTTCGATCTCGGCTTCTCACTGATGAAAGCCTCGGACGACGAAGGCGACGAAGCCAGCCGTAAGATCAACAACCTGGTGCATGGCACCCGGCCCATGGAGAACGTGGCGACCGGCGTTGATCTTCGCGTGGGCGCCTGGGACGGACGCATCCAGCTCTATAGCAACTCCGCCTTCAGTCTGTTTACGAAAGACAAATCCCTGGGAGCCTTCTCGGCCGACACTTTCGGAGTCGCCTTCGATCCCAAGGATTGGGAAGACAAGTTCGTTTTCAACGCCACCACCCGCGGTTGGCAGTACCTTCTCTCCAAAAAGGGCGGTAAAGGCACGGACGTTCCCGGGTTCATCGGTTCCAACAGCGCCATGGAATCGGGCATCGTTACTTCCATCCCCATCTACGGGCTGGTGCAAGAGCTCGAGTTGCGCTACTCGCATCTCGGTTTGGAATACCATAGCGAAGGCAACCCTTTCCTGGGCGGTAATCCCGGCGACGGCTTCACCGTCATTGAAAAGCTTTCCGTACTCGACAACAAGGTTTCCGTAGGCATGGAGTTGGGCAACTACGACCAGGATCTGGGCGTTACCACCCAGGTGCAGCGCACCCTGAAAGTCGATCTCCGGTTCACTCCCGGCCCGTACAATCCCAGCTTCTGGGTGGGCGGTGGACGTTCCAATATCGCGCCCGAGGGCAGCTATGCCCACCAGTTCAGTTCCAGCTTCCTCAACTTCAATACCGGCGGATATCACCAATGGCAATTGCCGAACGCGAAACTGCATACCACCGTGCTCTACGGCTTCACCCAGAGCGAATATGCCCTGGAGAACGCGGTGCCGGACACCAGCGACCAGGAATTCCCGACCACGCGCACGCATATCGTAAACGGCATGCTGCAGTACAAGATGCGCAATGTCGGATTCTTGCCGCGCCTCGCCTACAGCTTTTCCCACAACGGTATACAACAACCCACCAATTCAGTCACCGTGGGTTTCCTGGAACCCTTGCTGGATGAAAAGGTGAAAGTGGATCTGTCGGGTACGGTGGGGCAATACCCTGAGAGCAACGATAAGAATGACGTGAGCTTCGGTCTGGGCGCCAACGTGGAATACGTGCTGGGCCCACAACAGACCTTCCGCCTGCGCGAGAAGATGGTGCAGTACGGCAAGCGCCGCCATCTGCTGGTGGGCGCCAACTACGAGCTGTTCTTCTAGGAAAGTCCCTGCTTACGCCAGGGATCGAAAGGCGCCAAGTCCACCGCCGGTTTCTCCCGCACCAGTAATCGATGCATGCATTCCGACGCCAAGGGCGCCATGCTGATTCCGCTCTTGTAATGTCCCGTGCATATCGCCCAGCCCCGCTGGGCATCGACCCAACCCATCCAGGGCAGCCTATCCCGCGTGCGCGGCCGGATTCCCGTCCAGTTTTCCAGCTGCTTCCGGGGCGCATCCGGCAGCAAGCGACCTAACCGCTCGGTCAGGTAAGCCTCGCCGGTAGCATCGAAGCCTTCCTGCCATACCCCCGGTTCCGAGGTCGCCCCGACGATGAGGCTATCGCCGCGTGGCACCAAGTACATGTCGTCGTTGAAATGGATCATGGCTTCGCCGTCGTGGAAGCGGGGGATGCGGATCATCTGACCTTTGACCGGGGTCATGGGTGCGGAAATGCCTTGCGCGGCCAACAGGTTCACGCTCCACGCTCCCGCGGCGATCAAAACCTGACGCGTGGTTACCTCCCCGTCGGAGAAGGGAATACGGGTGACCTCGCCGTTACTTGTCCAGGGGGACGCCGTCGCGCCCCGGCGGAATTCGACTCCGGCCTTTTCGCAAGCCTTGCGTAAGGCCGTCAGGAGGTCCCGGTTCTGCACGTAGGCCTCGTCGGGAAAATGCAGGGTCGCTACCTTTTCCAACCGGCTATGGCCGCGCAGGATCGGGGGTAACTCATGAGATACGGTGAATGCGGTTGCCTTCTCCCTTTCAAACTGGCGCTTTTTCTCCTCGAGGCGCTTTACCGATGCGGCATCCGTGAGATCGAAAACCATGAAATCGCCGCCGCGATGGTAGGGGACGGCCGTCCCGCCGGCTTCGGTCAGACGGCCCAGCCATTCGGGGTAGGCGCGGATGGAGCGGACATAGAATTCGCGGAACGGGGAAAAGAAAACCTGCGCGTCGCGCGCCACCAGGATGCCGGCGGCGGCGGAAGAGGCCTGGGCCGCGGTTTCACCCGGATCGAAAACCAGGACTTTCCGTCCATGGCGTGAAGCCTCGTAGGCGCACGCCAGCCCCATGACGCCGGCGCCGGCGATGGAGAGGTCGAAGTGGGATGGGGCCGGGTTGGTCATTTATCGGAAATGAAGAAGGTTTTAGGTTCTACCTAAATCCTTCTTCCCACCCCAAAACCCCGCATCCGCTGCCGATGCCGCCGCCAGATCCGCGAAGAAATGGATCTGGCTGCGTACGGCTGCGTGGAAATCGGCAAGTCCCAGGGATTCGTTTTCCGAATGCGCGTTGGTGTAGGGATCTTCGATGCCGACCAGCAGGGCCGGGATGTTCCCCAGCACGCGGGTAAAGCTGTCCACGAAAGGGATGGTGCCGCCGCAACCGATCAAGACGGCATCGCGGCCGTAGCCGCGACCGAGGGATTGCTTGGCCACCGCGAAAACCGGATGGTCCGGCCGGGTCATCCAGGGATTGGCGCCTTGTTCGGGAACGACTTCGACCTTGAGGCCCCAAGGGCAATTGTTTTCGATGAATTCCTTGAGCATGCGGGTGGCTTTTGCGTGGTCCATATTCGGCACCAGACGCAGACCGACACGGGCCCAGGCCGCGTCCATGATCACGTTGCCTGCGATCTTCTTCCCGCCCGCCTGGATCGAATTCACGCTGATGGAGGGTTCGCGCCACATGCGGGTAAGCAGACCTTCGTCCTTGGCGAAAAGCTTCACGCCCGGTTCGATTCCGGCCTGCTTGCGGAATTCCGCATCCGTCATCCCCAACTTGCGGTAATCCTCCATCTCCGCGGCGGATGGCGCCTTCACGTCATCCAGGATTCCCGGCACGGCCGGGCGCCCGTTATCGTCAGAAAGCTTGGCCAGGATTTTGGCCAGGCCCTGTACCGGATCGGGAATGGGACCGCCCCACATTCCGGAGTGCAGGGGATGATCGAGACCGGTCACCGTCACGTCCATGCTTATCAGGCCGCGCAAGGTGGTGGTAAGGCTGGGGACTCCCGTATCGAAATTGCTGCAATCGGTCAGTACCACGGTATCGGCGCGGAGACGCTCTTTGTACTTCTCCAAGAAGGCGCCCAGGTGGGTTGATCCGATTTCTTCTTCGCCTTCGATGATCACTTTCACGTTGACAGGTAAGGTCCCGGCGGTGCGGAGCCAAGAAGCCACGCTGGCCGCGTGAATGAGCACGCCCGCCTTGTCGTCGGCGATGCCACGGGCGAACAGGCGCCCGTCGCGCTCCGTGGGCTCGAAGGCGGGGGATTTCCAGACTTCTTCGCGCATGGGCGGTTGCACGTCATGGTGGGCGTAAAGCAGTACCGTGGGCGCGCCGGGCCGCTTGAGCCAGTCCCCGTAAACGTACGGGTGGGTTCCGGGGATGCGCATCAGCTCGACATTTTCGAAACCGGCCGCCTCCAGGATTCCCTTGGTGCATACCGCGGATCGTTCCACCTCGGCCGGATCGAAACCGTCGAAGGAAACCCCGGGAATACGCGTAAGGCGGATCAGATCTTCTAGGTGTTTCCCCTTTTCGCTATCGTAGCGCGCCAGAGCCGCCTCGACGGCTTTCGCATCAGACATGCTTGCCTCCCACGGCGGCTTCCCATTCTTCGCGCACCTTATCCACCAAGGGCCGGATGGCTTCTTCGCGCATATCGAATTTCAGGCCGCCGCCGGCGAAAAGATCGCGTAGGCGGCGGGTGCCTCCCAATCCCAGGCCCTGCTTATAATCGGCCAACGCGGTTTTCTCGTTTTGCAACGACTTGAGCCATACCTGCAACGCGCCCAGTTGCGCGATGCCGTATTCGATGTAATAGAAGGGCACCTCGAAGATGTGCAGTTGGCGATGCCAGGCATGGGCGCGGAATTCCTCCAGGCCCGACCAGTCGAGATTGGATCCGAAGCGGGCGTCCAATCCCAACCACATGGCTTTGCGTTCCGATTGGGTGTGTCCGGGATGGCTGTACAGCCAATGCTGGAACGCGTCCACGGTCGCGACCCAGGGAAGCAGGCGGAAAACCTCCTCGTCTTCGGTCTGGATAGCGCGGCGGCGTTCCTCGTCCGTGTAGAATTCGTCCAGGTACCGGGCGCCCAAGCGTTCCATGGCCATGGAGGCCACCTCGCTGAACTCCATGGGCGCGCTACGGTTGAAGCCCAGCGGCATGCCGCGGGTATAGAAGAGATGGAAGGCGTGGCCGCTTTCGTGCAACAAGGTGAATACATCTTCGTTGAGGCCCACCGCGTTCATGAAAATGAAGGGCAGGCGCACCTCGTTGAGGCTGCACTGGTAGCCGCCCGGGGCTTTGCCGATACGGTTCTCGAGATCCATCAGGCCCTTATCGGTCATGGTCTTGTAGAAGGCGGCCAGCTCCGGATCCATGCGCGCGAAAATCTTACCGACGCCCTCAACCAGACGAGAAGCTTCCTTGAACGGCTTTAGCGGCGGCCGCCCGAGGGGATCGCAGCTCAAATCCCACGGCCGTAAAGTGGCCAGGCCCAGCTTCTCGCGCCGGTAATCCAGGGCGCGCCGGAATTGCGGTACCACCGCCTTCTCCACGCTGGCGTGGAAGGCGAAGCAATCCTGGGCCGAATAATCGGTGCGATGGTTGGCCTTGAAGCTGTAGGCCGTGAAATCGGGGAGCCCCAGGTTGCGGGACACCTGGTTGCGCAGGGTCAGCAACTCGTCGAACAAATCATCCAAGCGCTGCTTGTCGCGGTTGCGGCGTTCCGCCATCTTCATCCAGGCTTTTTCGCGAAGGGAGCGATCGTTGCCTTGCAGGAACGGGGTCAACATGCTTAAAGTCTTGGTTTCGCCGTCCCAATCCACCGTCATGTCACCGCAAATCTTCTGGTAGGCTTGCGCCAGCTTGGAGATCTCGGTATGCAGGGGGATATTGCTGTCCGTGAAGAGTTCGATGCTTATCTGCAGCGATTCCAGCCACTGCCCGTACTCTTCCACCGGTAAGGAGCGCGCATCCGGATGGCCGATGGCCTTTTTGTTCAGCACGTCGATGACGGGGGCCATGGCCGGCTCCACGGTCTCGATGAAATCCAGGTAGGCTTTCTGGCGCGTCTCGTCCTGGGTAAAGCAGGTCATTCCGATATACAGGCGCGATCCTTCTTCGTGGACGGCGTCGCCCAGCTCGGCGTAATCGCGGATCCACTTGAGCAGGGCATCGCGATCGGGCAGAAAGCGGCGGTTCAGTTCGTCAAGGTAGGGCTGGATGCCGGGCCAGCCGGACAGGTCGGCGTCGATCGCGATGTAGGTGCGGGGGAATTCCGGGCTGGGCCGGGGCACTTTCGCCACCCACTCGGCCTGGGGCGCCGCCGTCGCTTTTGCCGCGCTCCCGCCCTGTTGTTCCGATCCCGAGACCACCATTCCGGCTCCTTGG
>JAHFCH010000067.1 GCA_023249635.1 Fibrobacterota bacterium | reverse complement strand
GTAGCCTCGCTGCTGATCCTTGCGCGGCATGGCGCGGACCTTCCGTTCGGCTTCGGCCAGGGAGGGCCGCTTTGCGGCCGGGTCGATTTCGCAGGCGGGCGTAGTTGGGGTCGGGGTAACCGCGGCGTTAACCGGGGCGGCGACGACCGTTTCCGGGGCGGGCGCCGCTTCCGCCATGCCCTTGGTTGCGGCTTTCGGTTTCGCATTGCCGCCTTGCCAGGCCTGGTATATGAAAAAGGCCGCTCCCGCCAGGCACAGCGCGCCGAAGGCTTTGAGGATGCGGTTGCGCCAGGGCGTCTCTTCCGGCATCAAGGCGCGGAACTCGGCGGTGGTGAACTGGCCCCGGGCGAGGAAATCCTGGACCACGACGGCAGGCGGGGCCTCGCCATGGTAGAGCTTGTAGATGGGCCGCAGCGAGGCCAGCATCTGGCCCGCGTCCTGGTAGCGCTGGACCGGATCGCGCGCCAGGGCCTTCTTGACGATTTCGAGGACGGCCATATCGCTGCCGCGCCACTCCATATCCAGGTCCACGATGTTCCACTTGAGGATGTTCTCGAGCACCTGGGTCTTGTTGTTCCCGGGGAAGGGGCGGTAACCCTTGTGCAATTCGAAGAACATCACGCCCAACGCGAATACGTCGATGCTGCGCGTGCTCAGTTCGCCGCGCAGGCGCTCGGGCGCCATGTAGGCCACGCTGCCGCTGATATGCTGGGTCTGGGTCATCAGGTCGGCGCCCACCTTGGCCACGCCGAAATCGCAAATGACCGGCTGCCCATTGCGGCGCACCATGATGTTCTCAGGCTTGAGATCGCGATGGATCACGCCGTCCAGCACCGTCTCGCCGAAGGTCAGGCGCGCGCGGTGGGCGTGCTCCATGCCTTCCAGCACGGCATGCACCAGGGCGATGGCCACGGAAAGGGGGAAATGCTTGCGCTTCTCCAGGTACTGGCGCAGGCTGAGGCCGTCGATGTATTCCATCTCGATCTGCAGCTTGGACGCGGTCTGCGTCACGTCGAAAACCTGCACGATGGAAGGATGCTTGAGATGGGCCGAGACCTGGGCTTCCATTTTGAACTTGTTGCGCCGCTTGGCGTCCAGCATCATGTCATGGTGCAGGATCTTGAGCACGCGCAATTCGCCCAGGGCGATATGGCGCGCCAGGTATACCGTGGCCGATGCGCCTTGGCCCAGCAGTTTGACGATATCGTAGCGGGTATCGGTGGTCTCGGACAGTAGCATGGGAGTTACGCCTCGCCCCGGGCCACGGCTTCGATGAGGGAGAAGAATCCCTGCAAGCCTTGGCCCATCACGGTGCGCTTGGGGCCCTCGGGCACGAAGCTGGCCAGTCCTTTGAGGATGAACAGCGGGATCTCGACCTTGCCGGAGGCATGCAATTCATCGAGGATGGCTTCATACTCCGAGCGGAAGAAATATACGGGTGTGCCTTCCTGGTCGTGCTCGTCGAGGAGGATTTGCAGCCAAGTGGCGACTTCGATGCGCTCCGTGCCGTCGAACTGGATCTCGATGGCCTCTTCGGCATCGTCCACATCATGGCTCGTGAAGGCGATTTCCTCGAGCACCTTCTGGGCTTGATCCAGGTTCTGCGGCGCTACGAGCAATTGGAATCTCTCCGCACTGCGTTCGTCCTGGCGGACTCGGCACAGAATGGCGTGATGGCTCAGGTACTTCTCAAGCCGTTCCAGCGAGGAGCGTTCCGCGCTGGCTGCGATGGGCACGAAATCATCCATGGTTCCGTCGGAAAGGTAGAATTTCCAGGTGTTTCCGCCCAACCTTGGACGCAACGGTGACCGGCCTCACCGATGGATCAGAGCTTCGGATTGGCCTTTACCAGAGGGGCGGCCAGGCCAGCCGGCGTTCGCCGCTTGCGGATGATCCAACCGTCTTGGAGGAATCCGCAGAAACTGCCGTGCGGGCGGCACCGGGCCGCCTGCCGTCCCCGCGGTTCACGCCGCCGGCCTTCACCTCTACGGAATCGGCCCATTCTGCATAGGGCTCGGCGATGGCCCAGGGGGCCAGGCTGCCGGAGTGCCAGACGCCGTCCCCGTTGGTATCGCGGAAATAGTCCACCGCGTAGAAGCCTTCGGGGAGGCTGTCGACCACGACTTCTTCGGCGGCCGGGGTGATACGGGTGAATTCCCAGGGCATGGCGATGCCGCGCAGCACCAGTCGGGATCCGAAAGCCGATTTATCCTGCTTGAACTTGAGCGAGCCCAGCTTGGCCGCGTCCGCGAGGGTAAGCGTGGCGATGGGAACCGTAGGGGGTGGAACGACGATGGGCGAAACCGGAACGGTTTTGGCGAGGCTGTCCTTGGGCGAGGAAGGAGCAGGCGCGGAGGGTTTGGGAACCGCAGCCGCCGCGGCCCTGGCGGTGCTGTCGGCCAGGATGGCGATGCTCAGCCGCTGCCCTTTGAGCGGGGTATCCCCGGGGAAGCTGAGGGAGAATTCATGTTGGCTGATGCGCTGCAAAGTCCAGGTAACCGGTACGGTATCGAGCTTGATGCGGAGATTGGCCCGCAACCAACCCAAGGTCGAGTCGAGCAATAGCCGGGGATAATAGACACGCAGACCCTGGCGCGGGAAGAAAACGTCCAGGGGCATTTTCGGGGACTCCCCGGAAACCCGGCGCGCTCCCAGCAAGGTGAACTCGGCTTTGGCCGTATCGCGGGCGGTGTCCGCCTTGAATACGGCCAGGCTGCGCGCGCTGTCCACCGGGTTAAGGAAGCCGTCGCGGACGCCCGGGCAGGCGGCCACGTATTGGCTGTCCGGATCGAGGGGCGCGGTGGCGATTTCCACTTCACCTGAGGTGGGATTGACGCACACATCCGCGACCGGGATGGAGGCTCCGCCGGTCAGGGATCCCTTGGGGCCCAGCCGGCGCACGACGTAGGCCTCGCGGCGCAGGCCTTGGGTGGGATGGGGCGGGCGGTTGAACTTGAGCCGCACGGTTCCCAGCGACTTGCCGCCTTGCGACCGTTCCGCGGCCCAACGCGCCGAGACCAACCGCAAGGGCACCGTATCGTACGGGGCCAAGGCCAGGGTCTGCGCTTCGCCCGGCGCCGCCGCGATGTCCACCGAAGGTCCGATTGCCAGCGCTTCGCTGCCGGCATTGAGGGTGAGATCGCCGTTGATGTCCTGGAACCCTATCAGGCCATAGCGGCCGGGGCGCAAGCGTTTGAAATCGAAGCGGCCCAGGGAATCGGTCGGGGCGATGTAGACCGGCTTCTCTTTGAGCGGATCCGGCTGAGCCGAAGGTACGACCACGCTGTCATTGCGGTGGGTAAGATGCTGGAAGCGCGCCCGCAGCTCGGGACCGCGCGGATACAAGGCCGCGAAGGCCCCCAGGCCGGGCTTGCCCTGGAAGGGGACGAGAGTGCCGGCGAGTCGGCCGGAATCCAGGACGGGTCCCGTCGAGAAGGCCAACTGCAACGGGCCCTCCAGGGGTTGGCCATTGATGTCCTTGATGGTGCCCAGCACTCCCAGGATGTAGGTGGTATTGGTGTCCAGGCGACCGGCGCTGGTCACGCGCAGCTCGTCCCCGGAAAGGCGCGCGCGGATCTTGCGCGTCAGCGGCGGTACCAGATAGACTTTGCCGCGCTCGGCGTCCGGCGCCACCCATTCGGAGAATTTGATCTGGGCGTCGAGCACGGGGCCTACGCGGACCGAATCCGGCCCGGGTAACACGGCAGTTACGTAGGGCCGCTTGGTATCCACGGGACCGCCCGGAGGGGCCTCCATGTGGGCGCAGGCCAGGAGGAGAAGGACGGGGGCGGCGGCGACCGCACGGCGCATGTCGCGGAAAGGCACTCCGCGGGCGGACCGGACCGCCCGCCGGGGAAGGCTAGTCAATCAGCTTTCCAATCCGGGTCCACCGGATTTTCTCGGGGATGAGCAGCCAGGAGAAGAGGTTCGTGAAGGCGAAGCGATCATCCTCGTTCTCGAAGGAGAAGTAGATGATGAAGGCCTTGGCCTTCACGTAGTCCTGGGCGACCAGGCCCCAGTAACGGCTATCCAGCGAGTTGTCGCGGTTGTCCCCCATCATGAAGAAACACTTCTTCTTGACCGTATAGGTGTGGCTCTGCTTGCCGTCGATGCTGAGCGAGGCGCGGATGCGGTAATGGTGGAGCGAGTCGCTCTGGCCGATCACGTTCAGGTTCACGAATTCGAGGTAGCCGCCCATGAAGTATTCGTTGTTCTCCACCCGCCGCGCGTCGCGCTTCGCGGCCACCGCCACGCTGTCGCTCGGATCGATGAGGGGATTGAAGCGGGGGAGATCGTTGGTGCGGATGAAGCCGTAACGGGCCGCGTCCTGGATCAACTTGAAGGGGATGTTCTCGGCATGCATGTAAGTGACGGGCCCATTGCGCAGCGGGCGGGGCTCGATGTTGAGCAGCGCATAGACCAGGGCGTGGGAGTTGATCTCGGGATTGCCGTTGAGGTAGGGGAGGATATAGTTGCTGTCCACGGCGGAATCGCGCATCACGTCCAGGCGCAATTGCACGTCGGCGTCCGGGTTTTCCTGGTAGGCCAGGGAACGCATCCACACCGCCTCCTTGAGCGAAAGCGTATCGAAGTCCAGGGTTTCCCCGGGCGCGGGGATGCGGTAATTCAGGGTATCCCGCTGCGGCTCGTAGCCGCGTTCTTCTTTATACTTGCCCTTGCGGGGAAGTACGAATTCCTTGCCGTCCACCGTCAGGCGCTTGCCCGATACGTTGAGGGTCTGCCCGCTCTGGGCCACGCAACGTTTGATGAAATCCTTGGGCATGTACCAGACCAGCTTATGCTGACCTTCCTGGGGATGCTTGTCCCAATACAGGTTGCCGAACAGGAACAGGTTGGCGAGGAAGCGGTAACGCGCCTTGTCGCCCTCGGGATATTCCGGATCCCCAGGGTACTTGAAGATGAGTACATCTCCGGGTTTGGGGTCGGTCAGTCCGGGAAGTTTCTTATGCGAGAAGGGGAGCGGTGATCCGTAGACGAATTTCAATCCCAACAGGAAGTCGCCGATGAGGAGGGAATCCTCCATGGACGCCGAGGGGATCTTGAAGGCCTGGATTACGAACTGGATGACCACGAGGGCCAACAGGATGGGGACCAGGATTTCCTTGGCGAAGGTCCGGCCGGCGCCGCGCAGGTCGGGGCCCTCCCCTTTATTCCGTTCCGCCATGCTCCGCTTTCGTCCGCCGCAAGATTAGCCTCGGGTTCTTCTGCGCCGCGGCCCGTCGCAAAATCCGAAAAAAGTTCAAGGCCTCCGCAAAGCGAAAGGCCCAGAACCTCAAGTGAAACCCAAGTCCCGGTCGCGTTCCCAGCCTGGCTCCGACGCGCGCGGTTAAGATAAAAACCCCCGGGCGACTTGTCTTGCGCCTCGCGAAAGGCGAAACGTATAATCGAGAGGAGAAGACACCCGTGTCTCCCTGAAAAGGCGGTCTTGTGCAAGAGCATCATAAGATGTATGACGAAGAGCTGGTCAAGGAAATCATGATTTCCACCGCCCTATGCGTGCAGGAATTGCTCTTGGACGACCCGCAGGCGGCCCAAGACGACATCTTCGATTTCGTCGAAACCAACTTCCGCCATATCATCACCGAGACCTTGCGCGCCGAACATGAACGCGAGCTGGCCGATAACGAGGAAAACCAGGTTCCCGGCGATACCGCCCTTCCCGAAGACATCTGATTTCGCGGTTTTAAGCGGGCCCGCCCCCCTTCCGGTTTTCCGTCCCCCCCAGGTCGAATACTATATTACCTTCCGGCTCATGCCTCTCAAATCCCTGACATCAGGGCGGGAATCGCCATCGCCGGCCCGGGGAATCCATCCGGAAGGAACGAACATGACCGACAGTTTCCTGGAGAAGTTGAAGAAATCGGTGCTGGCCGGGGCGCAAACCTCGGCGACCAAGATCGAGGAGGCCGCCCGCACGGGTAAGCTGCACCTCGACCTGATGGCGGAACGCCGCAAGCTGGCCCGGGAATTCACCGAACTGGGCAAGGAAGCCCATATCGCGCTCCTGGACGAGACCCTCGACCGCTTTCCCATGCGTCCCGGCGTTTCGGACATGCAGCGTAACATCGAGAAGTTCAAGAAGAGCATCGGCGAACTCGAGACGAAGCTGGGCCAGGCCCAGAAACGTCCCCGCTAAACCGGGGACGACACCCCCGCGGACCGGAACCCATGAACAAGAAATTCCGGATCAGCTTCTACCCCAAGGACGCCTCCCGGGTCAAGGTCGTCGCCTTCTCGCGGCGCGCCGTGATCCTGGCTGCTTGTGTCCTGTTCCCCTTGGCCGCGCTCGGCGCCTGGCTCGCCGTGTCGGGCTCCCTGCATGAGGCGCCGGAGACCCGCGTGCTCCGTAAGAAACTGGGCCAGGAGAACAACGCCCTGGGCGATCGCGTCGGCAAGCTCGATCAGGATTTACGCGGTCTGCGCGGCGATCTCGGCCGTCTCGAGGAATTGAAGGTCAACGCCCTGATGCTTTCCGGGGTGGAATACATGGAGGGCGAGAAGCGCAACAAATCTTCCAGCCTGTTCTCGCTGTTCCGCGGCCTGGGACAAGGCCAGGCCGACGTGGGGGCATCCCTGACGCGGGCCCGCGCCATTTCGGCATATCTCGATTCCACCCTCTCCCTGCTTAACGAAAAGGCCGCGCTGGTCGAAGGCCTGCCCACCGCTTTGCCGGTCTCGCCCCTGGCCCTGCCGACGCGCGAGTTCGGATACAGTCCCGATCCTTTCACCGGGCGGAAGGCGTTGCATGCCGGCGTGGATTTTTCCCAACAGGCGGGCGCCCCCGTGTTCGCCGCGGGCGGTGGCACCGTGACCCTGGTGGACAAGGATCTGCTGTGGGGTAATTGCATCCGCATCGATCACGGCCACGGCGTGGAGACCTTCTACGCCCATCTGCAGGACATCTCCGTAAAGCGCGCCCAGAAGGTCATCCGCGGGCAACCCATCGGCAGCATGGGCATGACCGGCGTAGCCACCGGGGTCCATTTGCATTTCGAACTCTCCGTCCGCAACGCCAAGGTGGATCCCATGAACTTCTTCCTGCCCGAACTGCGCCTGGCCACCGGCGCCGACGGGCTGCCCCCGGGGTCTTGATGCCAACCGCGCCCGTCGATACCGCCTTGGTCAACGAATGCATCGCGCTGCGCCGCCGCCTGCACGGCGATCCCGAGCTCTCCGGCCAGGAGCACCGCACCCGCGAGGCCGTGATGGCGGAACTCACAGCCGCCGGCCTGGAAATCCGGACCTTCCCCGGGAGCACCGCGGTGGTGGCCTTGTGGCCCGGTCGCGATCGCACGCGCGCCATCGCTTTCCGCGCCGACATGGACGCGCTCCCGCTCCAGGAGACATCCGGTCTGCCCTGGGCCTCGCGCACGGGCCAGGCCATGCATGCTTGCGGCCACGATGGGCATACCGCCATCCTGCTGGGTCTGGCCCGGCACCTGGCCCGCGCGGGCAAGCCCTATCCTGTCGACGTCAAGTTCCTGTTCCAGCCCGCCGAAGAGGCCGGCAACGGCGCCAAGCAGATGGCCTTGGCCGGCGCCATGGACGCGCCCAAGGTGGAAGCCGTGTTCGGCCTGCATGGCTGGCCCGACCTGCCGCTGGGGACCATCGGCGTGCATTCGGGCGCCGTGATGGCCTCGGTGGACAATTTCGAAATCACCCTGATCGGCAAGGGCGGCCATGGCGCGCAGCCCCATGCCACCCGCGATCCCGTCTTCGCGGCCGCGCAGTTGATCAGCGCGGCCCAGTCCCTGGTCAGCCGCGCCAGCGATCCCCTCGACGCGGCGGTGGTGACCTTCGCCCAGGTTTCGGCGGGCCGCACCTTCAACGTGATCCCGGAGGAATGCCTCTTGCGCGGCACCGTGCGCGCCCATAGCGCGGCCGCGCGGGATCGGTTACGCTCGGGCCTCGACACTTTGGCCGTGAACCTATGCAAAGGCCTGGGGATCGAAGCGCGCTTGCACTGGGTGGAAGGCTGCCCCGCCACCGTAAACGACGCGGCCATGGCCGCCTTGGCCCGTCGCGCTGCCGTACGCGCCTTCGGCGAAGCCGCCGTCGTCGAACCGCGCCCCAGCATGGCCGCCGAGGATTTCCCCTTCTTCCTGGAGAAGGCGCCGGGCGCTTATCTGTGGTTGGGACTGGGGGACAAAAACGGATCCCTGCACAATCCCCGCTTCGACTTCAATGACGATGCCCTAGGAACGGGGATCCGGTTGTTCATGGCGATACTGGAAGAGAAACTTGGCGCGCCTTAGGCGGGTTGGTAGTGGGCGCGGTGGTTGTGGCAACATATCGTCGGGCGTCGGGCGTACGCCGCTGCGCGGCTAGGCGTCGGGCGTAAATACAAGAACGGGCAATCCGTACTTTGCATTTACGCCCGACGCCCGACGCCCGACGCCTAACGCTGTGCATCAGATACGTTTAAATTATCTAGCCGCACTGGGAAACTCAGGCAGATCTTCGACATCCGCCACGGCCTGTCTGATGGTCTGGCGACGGTTCCACTCCACGGCTTTCGCTTCACGCGTCATCCGCCTGCGTTCCGCCGCTCCCACCTTGGCCAACGCACCCATGGTTTTCGCCTTCTCGGCCGCATGGGCCAACAGCGCGTCACCGGCAGAAGAATCCGGGTAATCCGGCTCAAGGCCGTGCTTGTGGTAATCCAACCGGGAAGCACTCGTGAACTTGAGGAAGGTGACCAGCGCCAGTCCTTTGCCGGGCGTATTACGCACCGTCTGGCCCACGCCCTTGCCGTAAGTGCGCGTTCCCATCAGGGGCGCCTGGGCGCCTTCCTTCACGGAGACCAGCAGGATTTCCGCCGCGCTTGCGCTGTGACCGTTGCCCAACAGCAGGTAACGCCGCCGGCTGCCGTCCGCCGCCTTCTCGCCCACGCCGCCCGCCGTCGCCGAAGTCACCACTTCCGATTGGATAGGGGCCCGCACCGACTCATCGAAGCGGCGCTGCAATTCCCGGATGATGATGGTATCGGCAGGGAGTATCTCATCGCACATCTTCATGGCCACGTCGAGGGAACCGCCGCCGTTGTCGCGCAAATCCAGCATGGTAACCGCGAAGTGACGGGTGGCGACCAGCGCGTCCTTGAGTTCGGTGTGCGTCGATTTGGAATCCAGGGTATTGGGCGTGAACCCATTGATGGAAATATACCCCACACCCTGGATGGAATCGATGGTTACGGTGGGGAAGGCTACGGGCATGCGGACGAGTTGGTGATTGGCCGGAGCGCCGCCCGCTGCGGCCACGGTCAGCTTGACTGCCGTGCCCGAATCGCCGGCGCTGAAACGCTGGAAGCGTTCGATGGCCGAATCCCCGGTCACTGAGGAATCGTTCACGGCCAAGATGGCCATCCCCTTCCCGATGCCGGCGTGGCCCGCGGGCGAATCCGGAACCACGTATTGGATGATCACCGAATCGCCGGCGTCGTTCAGCTTGACCATGACGCCGATGGCGCCCGGCTTGGTGGAGGTGTTGATCCGGTTCCAGATGGCCGGCGCGGCGACGCTGTCGAAATAATTCGTGAACAGGTCTTCCAGATGCACCTTGTCATACAGGGTCTTGGTCATTTCCGCGAGACCGGTGGTATCCGGAAGGCCGCCCGGGAAGAACAGGAAGTTCGACTGGAGCAGGAAGTAGTTCCATTTGAATTCCAGCTCGGGGCTCCAGGATCCGAAGCGCTGCTTGGAGAGCTTGTATTGCACGATCCGGCCCGATTGGGTCTTCACGTTCACGGGCTTGCCGGTTTCCACGGCCGAGCTCTGCCCCGGTTTGTAGGCGGTCGCATCCAAAAGAGGCTGGTACAATTCGACGACGGTATCCGCGGAAAGCTCTATCCCCACAATCTTGTCCAGATCCTGCGACTTTATGCCTTGCATGTCGGTGGTATGGACCGTATATCTGGAATCGAAGAGGCAACCTTGGAGGATCCCGGCCCAGCCGAGTCCCAGGGCAATCGCGAATACTTGGATGGGAGAACGGGAAAACGGGTTCGGCATGGCTCCTAATTATAGTGCTGGATCCCGGACCTGCCCCTAATTCTTAAAATGCGAAATTTGATGGTTTGATAGGGCAATAACGGATCCGGGTTCAACCTGGCAAGCCCTCAGAGTAAAAAAAAATGTATCGAATTTGTGCAAAATTCGCCTATAAAAATTAAAAAAAGGTAATAAACTGTTTTATCGGGTTGAAATTTTCTCCTAATTTATTATCTTTTACCTTCATAAGGGGACCGTATGCCCTTTATCGGCCTAAAAAGCTAGTCAGGATTTGAGACAATGCAGCTGCCCAAGTACAAGAAAAAGAAGCGCATCAAACTTAAGGTTTGTCAGGAACCGGGGTGCGGCAGGGAGTTCTGGGGTCACCCCATTGCCAAATACTGCGAACTGCACCGGGACATCAAGCAGCGCGCCAAGCACAAGAAGGAATTCGAGAGCGTAGACGTCAAGAACATGGTGTTCAAGCACAACTATACCGAAGTGCTGGACCTGGAGTTCTGCTGCTGCCTCGACGGTTGCGAAAGCAAGTACATCGTGAAGGTGTTCCCCAAGCAGTTCGTGTATCCGCGCTATTGCCTCGAGCATCGCAACGATTTCCGCCGCGCGAATTTCATTCGCATGCAGAAGCGTAAGACACGCTCGTTCGCATCGACGCGATAGCCCCTTATATTACATTGCCGTGAAGAGAAGCCCTCCACCAAGGAGGGTTTTTTCTTTTCAGGTCCGCGGGGAAGGCAGGCCCGGGAGCAGCTTTCTCAGCTTCTCCCAGGGGAACGGCTTTTGCAAGACGCCGCGCACATTGAATTCGCGCGCAGCCTGGATCTTGGCGGGATCATCCGTGCCGGTCACCACTACGATGGGCAGGGTGGGATCTATGGTCTTCAGGGCCTCCAGGGTCTTGATGCCGTCCATTTCCGGCATGGCCAGGTCCAGGATCAGCGCGTCGTAGCGCCCCTTCTGGATCTTACGCAAAGCGTCCAGCCCATCTACGGCGAAATCGGCGGCGATACCGTGGTGCTTGAGCATATCGCCCAGCATGGTCCGCATCTTCTCCTCGTCATCGGCGACCAGGAACCGCATCCCCGGTGGCGTAACGTTGCCGTTACCCCCGAATTCCAGGTGCTCGAGCAGATTCTTGGGGGGATATAATTCCCCCATCAGGCCTTTGGCGCGCAGTTGCTCGATCATGTCGAAGACGGGCGTTTGGCTTTCCAGGGTCCCGACAATGGGCACGCCCTTGGCCGACAGCCGGGCCAGGCCGCTGAACCCGTCGTCATCGGTGAGCATGCCCGAGAGCGCCACCACGGCGCAGGGGTTCTCCAGGCCGGCAGCCGAGGCGAAGAGCAGATCGAGATCGAGTTTCCCCTTGCCTTTGCCCGTGGCTTCCGGCGCGACGAGCTTTTCGCCCTCGAAGACGAAGTTGCGTTCGTTGGGGAGGAAGTGGATGGCGCCCGCCTGCAGCGGCAGGGTGTGCCCGGCGATCAGGGTTTTGCGGCTCAGCTCTTCGCGCAGGCATTCCACCAGGACGTCGAGCAGGCCCGCGCCGGCCATGCGTTGGATAACGACGTAGGCCACGTCGTCGCGCAGGTGCGCGGAGAACAAGGCGGAGAGCATGCGCGGCCCGCCGATGGAGGAGAGTATGAAGCATATCTTCATCATGGCGCGGCCCTAATCCTTGGCTCCCATGCCCTTGAAGAAATCGTTGCCCTTATCATCGACCACGACGAAAGCCGGGAAGTCCTTGACCCAGATGCGGCGCACGGCTTCCATGCCCAGCTCGGCGAAATCGACGACCTCGACCTTGAGGATGTTTTCTTGCGCCAGGATGGCGGCGGGGCCGCCGATCGATCCCAGGTAAAAGCCTCCGTACTTGGCGCAGGCCTCGCGGACCACGGGGGAACGGTTGCCCTTGGCCAGCATGACGAAGGAACCGCCCTTGGCCATGAACCCTTCCACGTATCCGTCCATGCGGCCGGCGGTGGTGGGGCCGAAGCTTCCCGAAGCCATGCCCTCGGGCGTCTTGGCCGGGCCGGCGTAATAGACGGGATGGTCTTGCAACCATTGCGGCATGGGCTGGCCCGAGTCCAGCATCTGCTTGATTCGCGCATGGGCCACGTCCCGGGCCACGATCAGCGGGCCCGAGAGCGAGAGACGGGTCTTGATGGGATGCTTGGAGAGCTCCGCGCGGATCTCGGCCATGGGGCGGTTGAGATCGATGGCCACCGGCTTGGTGTCGGAGACGGCGCTTTGAGTAGGCAGGAACCGGCCGGGATCCCGTTCAAGCTGTTCCAGGAAAACGCCTTCGCGCGTGATCTTGGCTTTGATGTTGCGATCGGCGCTGCAACTGACTCCGATGCCCACGGGGCAAGAAGCCGCGTGGCGCGGCAGGCGCAGCACGCGCACGTCATGGACGAAATACTTGCCGCCGAACTGCGCGCCGATGCGGCTTTCCTGCGCCATGGCGACGATGCGCCTTTCCCATTCGGGATCACGGAAGGCCTGGCCGTTGCCCGCGCCCTCGGTCGGCAAGGAATCGTAGTAACCCGCCGAGGCCAGCTTCACGGCCTTGAGGGTGGCTTCCGCCGAGGTCCCGCCGATGACCACCGCCAAGTGGTAGGGCGGACAGGCCGCGGTGCCCAGGGAGAAAAGCTTCTCGCGCAGGAATTTCTCCAGGGACTTCTCGTTGAGCAGCGACTTGGTTTCCTGGAACAGGTAGGATTTGTTGGCCGAGCCGCCGCCCTTGGCCAGGAACAGGAATTCGTATTCCTCTCCGTGGCCGGCGTACACATCGATCTGGGCGGGAAGGTTGCTGCCGGTGTTCTTCTCGTCGAACATGGAGACCGGCGCCATCTGCGAATACCGCAGATTCTGATCCTGATAGGTGCGGAAGATGCCCTCTTCCAGCGCGGCCTCGTCGTCGCCTCCGGTCCATACCGCTTCGCCTTTATGGCCGATGACGATGGCCGTGCCCGTATCCTGGCACGAAGGCAATTGGCCCTTGGCCGCGATCACGGCATTCTTGAGCAGGGTATCGGCCACGAAGCGATCGTTCTCCGAGGCTTCCGGATCGTCGAGTATGAAGCGGAGCTTGGCCAGGTGGGCCGGTCGCAACAGGAAGTTCACGTCCTTGAGAGCCTCCTGGGCGACCAGGGTCAGGGCTTCCGGGGCGACCTTGAGCACCTCGCGGCCTCCCATGCGTTCTACGGAAACGAAGTCCTTGGTAAGCAGACGGTAGGCGGTGGCGTCGGGCCCGAGAGGGAAGGGTTGCTTGCGGCTGTATTCCGGCATGCCTGAAACTTAGCAATAGAGAGTCGCCGCGTAAGCGGCCTTCGCCGCCCGGCTTGCGCGAAGTGCGCAAAAACATTCACGGTAACCGGGCCTTCCGGGGCGCGCGTCGTATGGGCAGTTGCATGGATGGACGGCGGCGGGACCCGATAAGGGCGCCGCGCCGGTCCGGAAGCGAACCGCGAATACTGAGGTAACCTGGATGTTTCCCTTTACCAAGGCCCGGAACAGATCCAGGCAAAGCTTGGCCTGGATGGCCCTGCTTTGCCTGGCGCTGGCGCCCATCGCCGCCCCCTGCCAGACCGCGGTGGCGGACACCTGCGTCCCTCCCGCCAAGCGGCCGGCCGCACCCGTGCCCGGACATGCGAGACCCAAAGCCGCCATGCACGATGCCGGAGATCCCTTCGTCGCCGCCGCCATGGGCGTCCTGCCCCTGGCCAGCGGATTCTACGTCTCGGACACGCCCGTGAAAGGCATCGCCTTTACCCTGGCCGACATCATGTTGATCGGAACCATCCTCCAGATCCGCTCCAACGACAGCATCCCGCGCAAGGATATCTCCCTCTATTACATGCTGCTGGGCGGCGTGAATATCCTGGACGCCGGCCTATCCGTGCTGCAAGTCCGCTCGGACGCGGCCAAGCGCGTATCCCTCCACATCATCCCTTCCGATCATCCCCAGGTTATCCTGGGTTTCCGGTTCTAACCAAGGAGCATTCCCATGCACAGCCAGCAACGCAACCCGCAAAAACCCAATACCGGTAAAGGCTTTTTCGCCGCCCTCGCCTTCACTGCCCTGGCCTGCCTTCCCGCCGCGGCCCAGCTGAGCGCTGATCCCATGGGCGGAAACACGGTCGCCAAGGCGGAAACTTCCGCCAAGCCATCCCCGGATGAGGAGGAGGCCCGCCAGAACTACTGGGGCTTCGGGTTCGGATACGTTTTCAACCGCATCCCCGTGTCGCTGTCGACTTTCGACGTCGCGATTTCCGACCTGTGGTACAGCCACATCTTCGGCGACCCTAACGAGAAGATCCGCGTGGCAGGCACCTTGGGATTCTACGGCTTCGCCATCGCCCTGCCCGTGCCCAAGGTTTCCTGTGACCTGTATTTCGGAAGGCCCACCGAGGATATCCAGTTCAAAGGCGGCATCGGTACTTTCTACGACGTGGCGGTAGGCGGCCATGGCGGCGTGTATAGCGACGTGGGCGTGGTCGTTAAGAACCGCGTCGACATCTCCTTCATGGCAGTGCCCCTCGGAACCGATTCCAAACGTTCCTACTCGGAATTCCTGGGTACCGAATCCAAGGAAGAAGCCAAGGAAACCTATAAGGCCTTGGGCAATCACTATGTCGCGCTTCCTTATTACGGGGTGAAGGTCGGGCTCCGCTTCTGACCTTCCCCCTAGGGGGATCGCGATGGCTGTCGCGATCCCCCGCCTTCGTTTCCACCGCTTTCCTTTCCCTTTTTCCCTTGCCAATCCCCCGTTTTCCGCCGGATTGCCCTTATCGTCCCCTCCCGAAGCCGGGCTTGTTACATTTTCGGCCGCCGGAAACATCGAACCGCCAGGGCCCGCGCCCCTCTAGGAGACCTTATGCTGAAACGCGTTCTTACCGCCCTGGCGCTTTGCGCCAGCTTGATTCCGGCCAAAACCCTGCTGTACCTGCCCGTGACCGGCGATTTGGAGAAGGCGGCGGACGTTTCCACCGTGAACGAATTGTTCAAGGATGCCCTGCAGGCCACCTACGGCGGTGATGTGAAGTCCGCGCCCCGCGATACCGGTGCAGCATGCACGGACAAGGAATGCATCGCCAAGTTGGCGGAAGCGGCGGGAGCCGATGCGGCCGTGTTCTCAACGGTCAAGCGCTTGGGCAGCAAATGGATCTTCAGCGCGACCATATACAATTCCGCCACCAAACTCATGACCAACCAGCGCGCCACCGCCGTGAACCTGGAGGATCTGGAAGCCATCACCAAGCGCGTATCCGATGCGCTGATGCAGGGTCGCACCGTGGATCAGGTCGCTTCGCTCGATAACATTACCGGTAAGGAAGAGGAAAGCGAGCCGACGCGTCGCCGCAGCCTGTTCAATACCGGCTTCTCCCTGGGCTACCTCATCCCTACGGCGCATCGCTACGCCTACCTCAAGGACACGACCCTGTTCAAAGATGGCTGCGGAGTCAAAGCCAATTGCGAGGAACGCCAGCTGTATTCCCAGATGATCCGCCTGGCCTACCTCAACTCATGGGAATTCCGCGAGAACATGAGCATGGGCTTCGATCTCACCTGGGCCATGCCCAACGTGGTGGGCGGCGACATCAACATGCAGTACCTGTTCACCCGCACGGATATTTCCCCGTTCCTGGGCGCGGGCCTCGGCATCCAATACGTGGTGCCCCTCGACGATACCACCGACAGCTACAAGCGCAATTCCGGCCCGGCCGTGAACCTGCAAGGCGGCATGGTCTTCTTCCGCACCTACGACATCCACTTGATGGCGCGGGCCCAGTACCAGGTCGTCTTCAATCAGGACGTGGACCAGGGAATGATCTATGACGTGGGCGTGGTCTACCGGCCTGATCGCAATTCGCACGGCAGCGGTTGGGGTACGTTCTGGAAGTTCTACCTGATCGGGGCGCTCATCCTGGGCGTGGTCGGTTCGGTTTCCAACTAGGCCCCGGCCCCTAAGCCGAATTACGGGCGGGACGGCGCCGGGCCTTGACCTTAGGCCGAATTCCGCGCCGCATTGATATTCGCCGCCATCGCCTTCACCACCATCTTCGCGTACGCGTCCAGCGCTCCCTTGGGATAGGCCTCGGGATTGCGCTGCGCGGCCTTCACCATGCCCATGGCGTACTGCTGGATGACCAGCAGCGGAAGGATGATGCGCTCGCGCAGGTGGATGGATTCGCGCACGGCCAGGCTGGTGGAGAGCAGGCGTTGCTGTCCCGTGATCTCCTTGAGGATGATCTTGGAATCGGTCGCTTCCTTGTAGATTCGCCGCCAGAAGCGCCCGTACTTGCGATCCTTCTCCAGGTAGCGCGTGAGCGGGAAGTAGGATTTGGAAAGGCTCATCATCGCGTTCTCGACCAGGGTGCGGAAGAACAGCGAGGAGTGGTAAAGATCCTCGAGCTTGCGGCGCCCGCCCCGGGCCATGAGCTTGCCCATGCCGATGCCGACGCCGTAGAAACCCGGGATGTTCTGCTTCATCTGGCTCCAGGCGCCCACGAAGGGGATGGCGCGCAGATCTTCGAAACGGAGCGACGAGGATTTGCGCCGCGTGGGCCGGCTCGCGATGTTGAGCATGCCGTAGTAGCTGAGCGGGGTCATCTCTTCGAGGTAGGGGAGGAAAAGCGGATCCTCGCGGAACTTCAGGTAGGCCTCGCGGCTGTGGCCCGAGAGCCGGTCCAGCAAGCGGATGTCCTCGGGCAGGAGATCGGGCGCGTCGGGGGGGAAGAGCTTGTCCTCCAGGCCCGCCGTGAACAATTGCTCCAAGTTGAAGCGGGCGGCTTCCGGGGTGCCGAAGTTCGAGCTGATGGTCTGACCCTGGATGGTCAATTGGATCTCATCATGCTCGATGTCGGCGCCCAATGAGCGGTAGAACTTGTGCGTGTTGCCGCCGCCGCGCGAGGGCGGTCCACCGCGGCCGTCGAAGAAGATGGCGCGCACGCCGGCTTCGCGGGATACGCGCGTCAGGTCCCGCTTGGCCTTATGGATGGACCAGTTGGCGGTGATGTACCCGCCGTCCTTGGTGCCGTCGGAGAAACCCAGCATGATGGTCTGGGATTCGCCGCGGCGCTCCAGATGCGCCGCGTAGACGGGATGGGCGTATAGCCGCCGCATGATGCCTTCGGCATGGCGCAAGTCCTCGATGGTCTCGAAGAGCGGGACGATATCGAGCGGGATATGCCCCGCCTGCCAACCGGCCAGGCGCGCCAGAACCATCACTTCCAGGACATTCAGGGCCGAATTGGAATTGCTGATGACGTACCGGCATAGCGCGCGCTCGCCGTTGCCGGCCTGGATGGCGCGCACGGCGGCCAACGAGGCCAGCGTATCGGAGGCGAGGGGATCGATTTCGTCCGGCAGGAATTCCGCCTTGAGTTCCGCCGCGGCCAGGCAACGCTCCAGGAAGCCGAACTTGGCTTCCGGCGAAAGCGCGCCGTACCCGCCCATATCTTCCAGCAGATCGGCCGTAGCCCGATCGGTGGCGGTTTCTTTCCCCACCTCCGCCGCCTCCGAGGCCTTGGTGCCGGAGCGGCCTCCCCGCGGCCAACTGCCTTTGCGCTGCGCGCGCGGCGCGGCCAAGCCCCCGCGGTCGTGGATGCGCGCGAAGACGGCTTCCAGGGCGGCGGAATGCACGCGGCTGTCCTGGCGCAAATCCAGGGATGCGAAATGGAATCCGAAGGCCTGCACCTTGAAGATGAAATCGTCCAGGCGTCCGATGAACAGGCCCTGATGCCCTTCGGCAAGGGCCCGGCGTAGGGGTTTCAGGTCGGCCAACAGTTCGGCCGGAGTGGGGTAGGGCTCGGCCTCGCGGGCGGCCTGGGACAAGGTGGCTTCCAGGCGATCGCGTATCGCCTGCAGGGGCTGGATGATGCCGTCGAAGGTGAGTCGGCCGAGCAAGGCCTCCAGGTCGCGTACGTACAGGCCGATGATGCTGGCCTTAAGGGCCTGGGCCACCTTGAAGGTGGTCCCCGAGGTAACGTAGGGGTTACCGTCGCGATCGCCCCCGGGCCAGAAACCCAGTTCCACCTTGGGCTCGTGCAGGAAGGGATCCTGGCGGGCCTCTTCCAAGGAAGCGACCAGGCGGGCCGAGGTGGCGGGCAGGGTATGGTAAAAGATGTGTTCCAGGTACCAGATGAGGCTGCGTGCCTCTTCCAGGGGCGTGGGCCGCTGGCGGTTCTGGAAGCGGGTCTTGCCCATCTGCAGCAGCAGATCATTGATCAGGGGCAGGTCGTTGCCCCCGATGGCTTCGCTCAAATCGGTGATGATGCCCAGGATGGAATCGGGGTAGAACTGGGTGGGATGGGCGGTGAGCACGATTCGCACCTTGTAACCCGCGAGTTCCTCCTCGAGCAGCGCCTGCTTGCGTTGATCCTGCACGCGTCCCAGGAAATGCGCCAGGCTGCCCGGCCCGTCCACATCGTTGACGGCGGGAAAGGCCGCGTCCTCGAGGGCGTCGAAGAGCACCACCTGGCGTTCCACGAGTTGCAGGAACTTGAACAACACCCGCATCTGGGCCTCATGCGCGGGTTTGCCTGTCCGTTCTTGGAACGGCCGCTCCTTGAAGAACTGCGCCACGATTTGCGCGGGAGAGGCTCCGGCCTGCAGCTTCTCGCGGCAGGCGTTGGCGAAGAGGGGAAGTTGCACGCCGGTATCGGCCAGGTCCTCGAAAGGCAATCCCAGGAAGAGGCCGTTGTAGAGCTGGTACTTCATGGCGACCAGCTCGTTGAAAGCCTGCAGGCGGGGATCGATGCGGCTCATGCCGAGGTACCACCGGAGTTACCCTCGGTCGGGGCGCGGGCGGGGGCGGAGGCAGTATAAGGCTTGGGCTTTACCCCCAGCAGGGTGCCTTCGCGGCGCATCTTGACCAGGCGTTCCTTGTAGATCTTCTCCAGTTCGGGATTCTCGACCAGGGGTTGCAGGGCCCGTTGCGCCTTGACCTCGTCCAGGGTGGTTTGCAGGATCTCGTAACCTTCCCCGAACAGCCAGTTGGCCAAAAGGGCAGGCTCGGGATCCGGGGAAGGGGGCGGGTCTTGCACGAGCACCAGGGTCACCTGATTGCGGAAATCCCCGGGCCGGATGAGGTATTGATCGTCCACGACGTATTCCGTTCCCGAGATGCGGATGCGGGGGAAATCCTCACGCAGGAGTTCGCCGGGAAACATTTCCTGGTAGGCGATGCTGTAGCCCTGTTCCGCCAGGCGGATGAGTTCGAAGCGGAGCGCCTTGCGGGCGCGTTCGCGCCGCAGCTCCCGTTCCTCCTCGGGAAAGCTTTGCAGGTACGCGTCGAAGCCGGGCTCGAAATCGGCATCGGGCAAATGCTTGCCGTGCCCGGAAGCCACCGCCCAGTTGGCCAAGTCCACCCAGAGTCGCGGGCGCACGGTAACGGCCGGATCCGGGGAGAAGAATTCCAGTAGCATGTGGGTATGCGGGCGGCCGCGATCGGTTTCGTAATGCTCGATCACGCCGAATTCCCGCCCGGTGCGATCCTTAAGGCGGAATTGGGGCCGGGGGGCCTCACCTGCGATTTCATGGAAGGGTTTTAACGACATACTTGCGAAGGGGGATGGGCCGCGCGGCCAAGCCCCGCGCCTCTCTGCGAAAGTTATAAATTTTCCCGGACCTACCCGGAAGCCCCCATGGCCTTGACCCGATTCGCCCCCCTCCTCTTGCGCGTAAAGACCGCCCTGCCCGCGGTGGCCTTTTTCGGCGGCTTCATCTGGGACGCTGCGACCCTGGGCCGTTCCATCCAGACCCTGGACCTGTGGATCCTGCTGGGCTATTTGTCGGCGGCGGCCGGTTTGCTGGTGCTGATGGGGCGGAGAGGGAGAACCCGCGGGATCGACGTCGACTCGTCGGGCGTACGGGCCGCCCCTGAGGGGTCGCCGTTGCGCCCCTTGGCGTCCGGCGTCGGGCGTGAAGAAAAAACCGCTCCAATTGATTCAAGTACCGACTCTGCGGTTTTTTCGCCCGACGCCCGACGCCCAACGCCCGACGATTCATCCTTCTTCGCCAAGGCCCTCCACTGGATCCGCTCCGAAGGCCCCGCTTTCTCCATGCAATTCCTTTTCGGCAGCCTCTTCAGCGCCCTGTTCATCTTCTATTTCCTCAGCTCGAGCTATCTTCCCGGGTTCCTGGTGGTGCTGGCCTTGCTGGGCCTTTTGATCGCCAATGAATTCCTGGAAAACCATTACCATCGCTTCACGCTTACCTGGGCCCTGTTCGGGGTATGCGCCATCCTGTACCTCAACTTC
Source organism: Fibrobacterota bacterium (assembly GCA_023249635.1). Lineage (GTDB taxonomy): Bacteria > Fibrobacterota > Fibrobacteria > UBA11236 > UBA11236 > Chersky-265. The sequence goes on along the minus strand of JAHFCH010000067.1, from coordinate 9,046 downwards.
GCCATCCCCCATGTCATGGGCAGCATCCATCCTATCTGGTTCTACCTGAGTACGGCTGCGGGGGTGGGCTTGGTACGCGGCATCAAGGCCCTGACGCCTAAGGCCAAGGGGTCCCTTTGGCCCCTGTACGGATCGGCCTTGGCCCTGGTCGGGCTCTTTCTGGTGAACGCCATTCCCCCGGTTCCTCTGGTGAAGAAGAACCTGGCCATCTGCCGCAACCTGGAAAAAACCGAAGGCACCTATCACGGCGAGATCGAGTCCCCGCCCTTCTACGCATTCTGGCGCATTTCCGAAACCGTGGTGCGGCAACGGCCGGGCGAAAAGATTTTCTGCTTTACCTCGGTATTCGCCCCCTCGGGCCTGGCTTGCACCCTCTATCATACTTGGCGTTTCGATGATCCCAAGCAGGGTTGGGTCGAGACTTCCCGCATCGGGTTCCCCATCCACGGGGGTCGTAAGGACGGGTTCCGGGGCTTTACCTACAAGCGCACGCTCCCGCCCGGACGTTGGCAGGTACGGGTCGAGACCGAAGGCGGCCGGGTGCTGGGCACCATCGGATTCCGGGCCGAATCGACCACGGACACCACTTTGACGGTCAAAAAACTCGTGTTGGATTGAGCCCTTTTCCCGTGCGCACCGTTTGTGCGGTTTCGCGGCCCCATGGGCGCGAGAATCGCGCTTGCCCGGGGGCGGCGGGATGGTATCTTAAGCGGACATGAAATCCATCCTCCTGGTCGAAGACGAGGACATGCTGCGGGGCCTCATCCGCGAGCTCCTCGAGATCAAAGGCTTTGCCGTTTTGGAAGCCTCCCAGGGTATGGAAGCGCTGGAACTGATGCGCGCGGCGGAAAATCCCGTCGATCTCGTGCTCACCGACGTGGTGATGCCGCATATGAGCGGATCGGAACTGGTCGAACGGTTGCGTGAGGATCATCCCGCCTTACGTGTCATCTTCATGTCCGGGTACACGGGCGCCAACAATACCGCCATTCACAAAAGCCTGGAACTGCCCGGCGTGGCCTTTCTGCAAAAGCCCTTCCGATTGAACGCGCTGATTTCGGCGGTGGAAGATTTGTTGCAGCGAACGGTTTAAGCGGAAGGGAAGCCATGGGGCCGCACGAGGCGGCCGGGATTAACCGGGTTCGCCGGGAGCGACCGGGAAGTCGCGGCGGATGGCCAGGAACTCTTCCAGATTCACCAACAGCAAATCGACGAGTTGCGGATCAAAATGGGTGCCGCGCCCTTCGGCGAAATACTGGATGATGTCCACGGTTGCCCAGGCCTGCTTGTAGGAACGCTCGCTGCCCAGGGCGTCGAACACGTCCGCCACCGTGGTGATGCGGCTATAGATGTGGATCTCTTCGCCCTTCAAACCCTTTGGATAGCCGGTGCCGTCGAATTTCTCCTGATGCTGCACGGCGACCAGGGCGCCCATCTGCAGCACGTCGAGCTTGGAATCCTTAAGCATTTCGTAGCCGGCCTGGGTATGGGTCTTCATGATCTCCCATTCCTCCGGCGTGAGGGTGCTGGGCTTCTGCAAGATGGCTTCCGGGATGGCCCATTTGCCGATATCATGCATGGGAGCGATCTGCTTGATGAAGTTCGCTTCCTTCTCGCCCATGCCCAGCTTTAGCGCCAACAGTTTGGCGTAGGCGGCCACGCGCTTCAGGTGTCCGCTGAGGTCGCGTACCGTCATCGCGCTTTTGCGACCGTTGGCCTGCTGGGCGGGATCGAGACGGGATTCGGCGGACTGGCGGAGGTTTTCCGCTTCGCTCTCGGCCGGGGAGGGAATGGTCCCGTTCTGGACCATCTTATCCAGGGCCATAAGCATGGAGATGGGGATTTCCGTGGTCTGGAGCTCGCCTTCTTCCTTCCGGCTGCGCCAGAAGTGCTCCAGTCTTTCCCCCATGGGGGAGGAAGGATCGGGAGGCGTCATGCCTGCCGGCTTTCCGGAACGGATACCAGGTATCGGGACGAACGCACCAGGAACTTCTCCTTCGAAGACAACCCCACGACTCCTTACAGAGCTCCCCCTTCCCAATAATAGCAAAAATAGAGTTGCGGAAACCGGAAGCTATATTTTCCGGCTTCGTCCGCAGGGCACCGATGAAAACCTTTACACTTCCATTGGCCTTGCTCTGCGCGCTCGCGCTCTCCGGTTGCCGGGAGTCCAAAGGGGACCGGGAGGCCTTGTCCCAGGCGCTTTCCAGGGCGGAGGCTCCGGCCGGAACCGAAACCGGCGGCGTCAAGCATAGGCTCGGGCATGCGCTTGGCTTCTCCCGCCGCGAAAGCGGCGATTCCACCTGGATCACGGTGCATAAACCCTGGCAGGGGGCGCAAGGCGACTTCACCTACCTGCTGATTCCGGGAGGCGGTGACCCGGAAGCCCCATCCCGGGCGGGCCGTGGGATGGGGGACACCTCGGTGATACCCGTACCGGTGGTCCGCGCGGTAACCCTGACCACCACCAACCTGCGCCACATGGAAACCGTGGGCGCCCTGGATGCCTTGGCGGGACTGGGCGGCGGACGCTTCGTGTGCAGCCCGGCGGTACGCGCGCGCCTGGGCGATGGCCGCATCCGTGACGTAGGCGATGATACCCATCTTGATCTGGAAGCCCTGGTGTCGCTGCGCCCCGATCTGTTGTTCACCTTCGTGGTGGGCGGTTCTTCGGACGGGGGGATGGGGAAGCTGGCCGAGACGCGCATCCCCACCGTCATCGACGCTTCTTATATGGAGGAGAATCCCCTGGGCCGCGCGGAATGGATCAAATTCACGGCGGCGTTTTTCGGCAAGCAAGCGGCGGCGGATTCGGCCTTCGCCGTGGTGGACAGCTCGTACCGGGCCCTCGCGGCTTTGGGCGCCAAGGCTACCTACCGGCCCACGGTGATGGTGGGCGCGCCCTTCGGCGGCGTATGGTGGGTCGCGGGAGGACACACCTATGTGGCGCGCCTTTTGGCCGATGCCGGCGCCGACTACCTGTGGGCCGCGGACACCACCCACGGAAGCCTCAACCTCGATTTGGAAACCGTCTTGGCCAAGGCCGCCGCTGCCGACGTGTGGCTGAACGGAGGGGAATGGAAGGATCTCGCCGCCGCCAAGGCCGAGGATCCCCGGTATGCTTTATTCAAAGCCTGGCAAGCGGGCCGTATCTGGAACAATGACGCGGTTCTCTGCGCGGGAGGCGGGCGGGATTTCTACGAGACCGGCGCTTCCCGTCCCGATTGGATTCTGGCGGATCTGATCGCCATCCTGCATCCCGAGTTGTTGCCGGATCATAAGCTACGCTGGTACCGGCGATTGGCAGAAGGGAAGTCCCGGTGAGCGCGGCGCGGGTCTGGGGATGGTTGGCGGTCCTCGCGATGGCCCTGGCGATCCTTTTCTGCATGGGACTCGCTTTCGGCTCGGTGCATATTCCCCCCGCTACCGCGGCGGCGAGCCTGTTCGGCCATACGGCGCCGGATCCGGTATGGGAACAAATCCTCTGGCAATTGCGTCTGCCCCGTTGCCTTACCGCCGTGCTGGCGGGCTCGGCGCTGGCGTTGTCCGGACTCTTGATGCAAACCCTGTTCCGCAATCCTCTCGCCGGGCCGTACTCGATGGGCATCAGTTCCGGCGCCACCTTGGGCGTGGCCTTGGCCGTGCTGGCGGGCGCGGGGGCTTCCGGCCTGCCGGGGGTGCAGGCCCTCGACGGGGTGAGGGCGCAATTGGGCGTGGCCGGGTCGGCGGTAGCGGGCGCGGGCCTGGTGATGCTACTGGTGCTTACCGTGGCCAGGCGCATCCGCAGCAATACCACCCTGTTGATCCTCGGCCTGATGTTCGGGCAGATAGCCGGCAGCCTGGTCAGCGTATTGCAGGCTTTCAGCACCTCGGAGCAGATCCGCTCCTTCACCTTCTGGACCTTCGGCAGTTACGCGGGTGTTACCTGGTCGCAAATGCCCGTGCTGGCCGGCGCCGTGCTCGCAGGCTCGCTGGTAGCCGCCGCCTGCGCCAAGCCGCTCAACGCGCTGCTCCTGGGCTGGACCTACGCGCGCAGCCTGGGCGTGGGCGTACGTAGCTTGCGCGGTTGGCTTCTGCTGGCCGCTTCCCTGTTGGCGGGCGCCGTCACCGCCTTTTGCGGACCGGTGGCTTTCCTGGGGTTGGCCGTCCCGCACCTGTGCCGCGGACTGTTCCGGTCCGCGGATCATCGCGTGCTCATTCCCGCTTGCATGCTGCTGGGGGCTTCGCTCTCCCTGGCGGCCGATATGGCCGCGCGCCTTCCCGGCGGCGGCCGGGCCCTGCCCCTGAATGCCGTGACCGCATTGGTGGGAGCTCCCGTCGTTATCTGGATCCTGGTCCGCCGCCGCGCGGGGCGCGACGAATGAAGGCGCAGGGTAGCTTGCAAGTTACCGCGGAGGCAGGCGCCCCGCTGCGGGCCGAAGGCTTGGCGGTAGGCTACCGCGCCGCAACGGAACGGCGCGTACTGGAAGGCTTGGATCTGGAATTGCGGGCGGGGGAACTGGTCTGCCTGCTGGGGCCGAACGGCGCGGGCAAATCCACCCTGCTGCGCACCCTGGCCGGGCTGCAGCCGCCATTGGCCGGCCGCCTTTTCCTGGCTGGACGCGAAGCCGAATCGCTTTCCGCGCAAGGGCGCGCGCGGCGTTCCGCCATCGTGCTCACCGAGCGCATCGAAGCCGGCAACCTTACCGTCTGGGATTTGGCCGCGCTGGGCCGCCATCCGCATACGGGCTGGAGCGGACGCCTTTCCGAAACCGATCGCGCGGCCGTGCGCAGGGGCCTGGAGGAATCCGGGGCCTGGGAGTTGCGCGAGCGTTTGTTCGACGAGCTCAGCGATGGCGAGAAGCAACGCGTGATGCTGGCGCGCGCCTTGGCCCAGGAGCCGGCCCTGCTGCTGCTGGACGAGCCCACCGCTTTCCTGGATCTGCCGCGCCGCGTCGAGACCATGCGCACCCTGCGGGCCTTGGCCCAGGATCGCGGCCGCGCCGTGCTCTTGTCCACGCACGATCTCGATCTGGCTTTGCGCGCGGCCGATCGCCTTTGGCTCATCTCCGCCGGCGGCGTTTTGCGATCGGGATTGCCGGAGGATCTGGCTTTGGCCGGCGCCATCGGATCGGCATTCGATCAAGGCGACGTCGCGTTCGACAAGGCGACGGGGCAATTCCGCATCCATGGGCATCCCGAGCGCAGGGCGCATATCTCCGGCGATGCGGCCCTCGCGTTCTGGACCGCGCGCGCCTTGGAACGCGAGGGTTACGCGGCCGAGGCTTCTGGCGAAGGCCATGATCTCGCGGTGCGTGCGGAGACGACCGGCGGCCCGGAAAAGCCGCGCTGGATTTGGCGCGCGCGCGGCGCGGAAGGCGTAGCATCCACCCTGGAGGAATTGATCAGGCGACTGCGCGGCCACCGCGCGCCGGATTGACGTTTTGCGGCGTACCGCCGCAGTCGCGGGAAAGGGGATCGGCGGCGGGTTTTTATTAACTTGCTGCTATGCTCTACGGCATCGCGATCCTGATCGGCTTGGTCGAAGGCCTGACGGAATTCATCCCCGTATCCTCCACGGGCCACATGATCATCGTGGGCCATCTCATCGGCTTCACCGGTGAGCGGGCCGATGCCTTTGAGGTCTTCATTCAGCTTGGCGCCATCCTGGCCGTGGTCGGTTTGTATCGGCAGCGCTTCATGGCGCTCATCCCCGGTCGCGCGCCCGCCCATCCCCAAGGCTTTTCCGGTTGGCGCGGCCTCGGTCTTTTGGCGGCCACCAGCGCGCCCGCGCTTGTGCTGGGCAAGCTGGCGCATCACGCCATCAAAGAGCATCTGTTCAGTCCGCTGACGGTGGCCGTCGGCCTGGCGGTAGGCGGCATCGGCCTCATCCTGATAGAAACCCTCAAGCCGCGTGCCCGCGTTACCGACCTCGATGGCATCACCATGCGCGAAGCCGTGTGGGTGGGGTTGTTCCAATGCCTTTCGCTGTGGCCGGGCATGTCCCGTTCCGGTTCCACCATCATCGGCGGCATGCTCGCGGGGGCGGATCGCAAGACCACGGCGGAGTATTCCTTTCTGGCCGCGGTTCCCATCATGTTCGCCGCCACCGGATACGATCTCTACAAGAGCCGGCATTTCCTGCACGCCTCGGACGCACCCTTATTCGCCTTGGGTTTCCTGGTCTCCCTGGTCTCCGCCTGGTTCGCCATCCGCTTCTTCATCGGTTTCCTGGGCAAGCATACTCTCAAGGGGTTCGGCTGGTATCGCCTGGCCCTGGCCGCTTTCACCTGGTGGTATTTCTCCCGCTGATCCCCAGAGAAGGTCGCCCATGCTTCCCCTTTCCATCCACGCTCGGCTGCTCCCCGGTTTCCGCTTCATCCTCTATGCCCTATATGCCCTGCCCGTACTGGCCATGGCCGCGGCGGTAGTCTCGAAGCCGACCAAAATCCTGATTTTGGGCGACAGCCTCACCGAGGGCTTGGGGGTGGACAAGGACGACGCCTTCCCGGCCCTGTTGGACAAGCAGTTGCAGGCGTGGCGCCCCGGTTACGATGTGATCAACGGCGGCTCGAGCGGAAGCACTTCGGCCAGCGGCGTGCGCCGCCTGAAGTGGTACGAAAAGGCCAAACCCGACATTGTGCTCCTGGCGCTGGGTTCCAACGATGGGTTGCGCGGAGTGAAGCCGGAAGAGACGGCCCGGAACGTGGAAGCGGCCATCAAATATTGCCAGGAACGGAAGTGGCAGGTGATTCTGACCGGGCTCAGGGTGCCGCCCAATTACGGGCCCGAGTACGTGAATGCCTTCGCGAAGATTTATCCGGGACTGGCGATCCGATACAAGCTGCCCATCGTAGAGTTCTTGTTGCAAGGCGTCGCGGGCGAGCCCGCGCTCAATCAGGCCGATGGCATCCACCCTAACGAGAAGGGCCACAAGCGCATCGCCGACAACCTCGCGGCCTTCCTCAAGCCTTTGCTCGCGCAGCGTGATTCTGCCGCCACCGCGGGCCCGGAATCACGTCAGAATCGGTAAGAAAACTTTCGCCGAAATCTTACCTGGAACTCGTTGACTTGCGTTATTCATCGGAATTTGCGAAGTTGCCATCGGTTGAGAATCCAGAAATACACTCAATCCAACAATTCACGGTATGGTATATAGATGGAAACCATCATTTGCGTTACATTTAACCGTCCCAATTCACCGGGTAAAGGAAAAATCCATGGAAAATAAAGACAGACTTTTTTACGCCAGCTGTTTTGCGCTGATTACCACGGCCTTCTCCTTTAGCATCCGCGCGGGGATTCTGGGGCAGTTGGGAACCGAGTTGCATTTCACGGGCGAGCAGCTGGGCTTCATCAACGGCATGTGGTTCCTGGGCTTCCCCCTCTCCATGCTGGTCGGTGGCCTCCTGTATAAGACTGTCGGGCCGAAACGCATCATGCAGTTCGCCTTCTTCGCCCATGCCGCCGGCATCCTGCTCACCATCTTCGGTGGCAGCTACGTCGGCCTCCTCGTCTCCACCTTCCTCATCGGCTTGGGCAACGGTTGCACCGAAGCCGCCTGCAATCCCATGATTGCCGACGCTTATGAAGGCGTCGAAATGAGCAAGAAGATGAATCGCTTCCATATGTGGTTCCCCGGCGGCATCGTGCTGGGCGCCTTGATCTCCTTCTTCATGACCAAAGCCGCCCTGCCCTGGCAGGCCCAGATTTCCGTCCTCTTGGTGCCCACCATCGCTTACGCCATCGCGTTCTGGGGCCAGGACTTCCCCAAGTCGAAGTTCATCGAACAGAGCTCCCTGGCCGGCAATTTGAAGGCCATGTTCTCCCCGCTGTTCCTGTTCATGTGCTTCTGCATGTTCCTGACCGCCAGTTCCGAGTTCGGCCCCAACCAGTGGGTCAGCCTCATCCTGGCCAAGAGCGGCGCCCAGCCCATGTGGATTCTGGCGCTTACCTTTGGCGTGATGACCGTTGCCCGTTACTTCGGCGGCAACATGGTCGGCAAGTTCGACCAGTCGGGCGTACTGCTCGGCTCGGCCATCCTGGCCACGCTCGGTCTGTTCCTGACCAGCCGGGCCACCGGCGGCATGGCTTACGTGTCCGCCGTCGCCTTCGGGCTCGGCATCGCGTATTTCTGGCCCAACATGATCGGCTTCGTCGCCGACAAGATTCCCAAGAGCGGGGCCCTCGGCATGTCGGTCGTGGGAGCTTGCGGCATGTTCGCCATGTCGGTTCTCCAACCCGTCATCGGCCGCATGATTGATTCCGCCAAAGCGGCCGCGACGGCTTCCGGATTGACCGGCGACGCTGCGGATTTGGTCGCCGGCCAGGCTACCTTGACCCGCATGATGTTGCTCCCGGCCACCCTGATCGTCCTCTTCGCCGTACTGACCGTCTGGGTCAAGAAGATCAAGGCCAATCAGAAGTCCGCTACCGGCGCGAAGTCGCCGGCTTACGCGAACGCGTAGTAACTCGCTGGTAACCGCGTAGCCCGTAAGGAGGGGCGCGGATTCGCTGGTAAACGGAACCCCGTCGCAGAGATGCGGCGGGGTTTTGTATTATAGGGCAGTTCCGTAAGGGACAATGGACCCCCTGTGACGCCTCTCCTTTCCGCACGCAACCTCGCCAAGAACTACGGCGTCACCCGCGTCCTGCACGGCTTGGATGCGGAGTTCCACGCCGGGGAAAGCGTGGCCATCCTCGGCCAGTCCGGCAGCGGCAAGACCACCTTGCTCAGCGTGCTGGCGGGTTTGGAATCCCCCGACGAAGGCGGCGTGAGTTTCGACGGGACGGAATTCGCATCGCTCTCGCCTGACGGCCTGGCGCGGCTGCGCGGGCGATCGATGGGTATCATCTTCCAGGAATACCATCTGGTGCCCTCCCTGACCGCGCGCGAGAACGTGACCCTGCCCCTGGAAATACTCCGGGAGAATGACGCGGGTGCCCGCGCCGACGCGTTGCTCGAACGGGTGGGCCTGGGGCATCGCCGCGGGCATTATCCCCATCAGCTTTCCGGCGGAGAGCAGCAGCGGGTCGCCATCGCGCGGGCCCTGGCTCCCCAGCCGCG
>JAHFCH010000335.1 GCA_023249635.1 Fibrobacterota bacterium | reverse complement strand
GCCGCCCAGTTGGCGGTGGTGAAGTCTTCGGCGATTTCCAGGTTGAAGCCGGGGATAAGCGGATAAGCGGCGCGGTCGAAGGCGCGGGTGATGGGTACGCCGAAGCCGATGGTCTTCGCGTCGCCGTCGTTGAGCGAATACACCTTGGTGGCGAATCCGGCCTTGGAGCAGGTGACTTCGAGGGCGGCCGCGCCCTTGCGCAAGCCATTGGCGAGGATTTCGTTGGAAGGCGCTACGCCGGAGAAGGTCATGGCGTTGCCCATGGAGACGACGCTCTGGTTGACGCTCAGGCCTTTGCCGTGGATTTGCACATGGTACACGCCCGGGGTTCCGGTCGCGAATTCGAAGGACTCGCCGAAGCGGAGATCGCGGCCCGCGACCTTACGGCCCTGGCTGTTGAATACCGATAAGGTGGCCTTATCGCCCATGGCGACGGGAATGTCGAACAAGGGGGAGTTCTGGTGGCCTTGGCGCACGGGCAGGATACCGGCGCTGGCGGAGACGGATGCGACGCCTTGCGCATCGGAGACGGCGGTGGCGCCTCCGGTCTGGGCGCAGCTGACGCCCGCGATGGGCTGCTGGGCGGGGTTCTGCAAAGTCAGGGTGATATTCGACCAACCGAATTGAGCACATCCTAGTGCGGATGCAAGCGCGGAAATTACCAACCGGAAATTCATCTGGGCCCCCCGTATAAACGGACTTGGTTCACATGGTTTGATAGGGCGCTCCACACGCACTACCCCTCTGAGGGATACTGATATAGATCGGACCGTCCTTCGCGCGTGGCGGGCGGGGCCGGATACTGGGGGCATCCCGACCCCAGGCCCCGGAAAAACAGGGAAACGTTATTTCTGAATGTTTGGAATCCGTTTGGTATTGGGCGGGGAACCCGCTCCAGGCCCCGTCCCGATTGGTACGGGGCGGATTTCTGCGGGAATTTCCCGGGGGGAAAATGCGCCCGGGAACCGGGTTTCGGAATTCCCCCGACCCGGTCCGGGGTCATTTTTCCGGAATTGTTTTCCGGTAGCACGTATCGCGGATCGGGTGTCGTATCGGGTATTGTTAAGGGAGGGGATTTTTGCGGAGCTGGGAAAGCTTCCTGCCCAGGGCATCTACCTGGCCCCGTAACCAGGCATCAGCCCCGGAAATCGCCTCTTCATTCGCCCTGGCCCGGTCACCCGAGCGGGCCTGCGGCGCCCATAGTGAAGTGGGATTTTTGGCGTCTTCCCAGGCCTGCGCCAAATCCTTCGGATCCCAGCTGCCGCGCAGTTTATGGGCCTCCATGGAGATGATTTTCGCGTTGCCTCCCAAGGCATAGGCTTCCACCCCCGCCGCGCTCGGGAGAAAGACAGTAGTCAGGGCCACTTCGCCATCGTTGCCGTAAACCTCCAAAGAGGCGCGGTCGAGCACGGCGCGGATGACGATGCGCCCGTTGATGGGGGAGAGGGGGGCGCTATGATCCAAGGCCGAGAGGCTCTTGGTACCGACCTTATAGGCGATGGTGGCGCCGCCCAGCTTGAATCCGAACTCGGTCGCTCCCGCCGCTTCGAACTCGGCGCGCACGTCGAGCAATTCTCCGCTAACGCCCGAAAGGGGATTCTGCCCGGGCGCCAAGGTAAGGTCTTTCCACGAATCCGAATGGATGCGCAGTTTCTCGATTTCCTTCACCGGCAGACGCGTCAGGCGCACGCCCGCAGCCGTGGTGCGCAAGGCAAGGTTGGTGGGAATACCCATTTGCTGATTGAAAGGCATGCCCGCGTAAGCATTATCGCTGCCGCGCATCCAGGTGATGTTGACGGTGCGGCCATCGGTGGAGGGGATATCGGAATAGATCTGGCTGGCGTACCAATTGCCGCCCCAATCCGATGGGAAGGGTCCCGCCTCGGACGTGAATTTTGTTCCATCGAAATTGCCGATGCGGTATTGGCCGTCGGCCCCGTGCAGCACCCACTTGGTCTTCTTGGCATCCCCGTCCACCGGGGCCTCCCAGATGTTGGGGCATTCGAAAAAGCCGCCGGCGATGCTCAGGAACGACCACTTTTTGAGGTCGGAAGATCCGTAGAAGGCGATACCGCCCCCTTTTTCCGGGGTCCAAACCGCCGTCACCCATTTCTTGCTGGCCTTGTGCCAGAACAGCTTGGGGTCACGGGCGTCGCCTTCCTGGGCGATTACGGGATTGCCGCTCCACTTGGTCCAGGTGCGCCCCTTATCGTTGCTGTACGCCAGTCGTTGCCCGCAGCCGATGCTGGTCCACAGGATCACCATGGTCTTCTCGCTGCCGTTCTGGAAGCCGGCGCTGTTGTCCCAATCGATGGCCGCGCTGCCCGAGTAGGCCGTACAGGTTTCGTTGTCGGGAGTGATCGCCAGGGGCAGGTGCTCCCAGTGGATCAGA
>JAHFCH010000066.1 GCA_023249635.1 Fibrobacterota bacterium | reverse complement strand
AGGACTTCCCTTCACCCAGAGTTCCCGCTCCGCTTGTGATTTACTGCTTGTTCCTGATTCTTCTCTCAAAGAGCCACGCAGGGCTCGATGGCCCTGCGTTTTTGTCGTTAGCTCGATGGCTACCGACTCCCACCCTTTTCAGGCGGGACGGATAAGATAATCGCCTCTGGAATAATCGTCAACGAAAGCGCGCCCAAATTCTCAAAAAAAATTCACGATAACCCCATGTACGGTCAAGGATTGGGAAAACCGGGATACCCTTGACAGAATATCCCACCGCATTATTGACCCGATGGTTATTGGTCGAAAGGGGATTACGCCTTAGGCGTTGCGTACCAGGGACGCCGCCGCGGCCACCCAGGCGTCGCTGCTGTTGACCGCCGGAACCAGCATCAGTTTTTCGCCTCCGGCTTCCAGGAAAGTTGCCTGGGCGCGCAGGGAAATTTCCTCCAAGGTCTCCAGGCAATCGGCCGTGAAGGAAGGCTCGAAAACCAGCAGCCTTTTTTTGCCCGCGCGGCCCAAATCGGCCACCACCATATCTGTATAGGGCTTGATCCACGGGGTGCGGCCCAGGCGCGATTGGAACGAGCTGGAGTATTGCGACGGCGCGAGTCCCAGGCGCGCGGCCAATTGCCGCGTGGTCTCGAAGCATTGGGCGCGGTAGCAGAAATTGTTCTTCCAGGTGAGCGATGCGCAACAGGAGTCATCGGCCTTGAGGCAATGGCCTTCCAGGCTTTCGCTTTTGCGGATTTGGCGTTCCGGCAGGCCATGGTAGCTGAAAAGGATGTGATCGGGCTTGAAGGACTCGATCAAGGGCCGGCCTTGGGACACGGAAGCGTCCAGGAAACCCGCGTCGCCGTGGAAGGGCCCCACCGTGGCCAAGGCGGGCACGTTCCATTTGCGGCCCAGCAATCCATAGACCTTCTCCAGGGTGGAGCCCGTGGAGGAGGATGCGTATTGCGGATACATGGGAAACAGGATCAGCTTTTCCGGGGAACGCGCCAGCAAGGCGTCCAGGCGTGAGGTAATCGAGGGGTTACCGTAACGCATGGCATACTCGACGTCCCAATCGGCGGGGAGGGCGGCCTTGAGCTTGGCGGCGAAAGTGCGGGTATTCTCCAGCAGGGGCGAACCCTGGGCCGTCCAGATCTTCTCGTACGCCTCGCCCGACTTCTTCGGCCGGAACGGCAGGATGATCAGGTTGAGCAGCGCCCAACGGCCGAGGGGATTGATGTCGATAACGCGCGGATCGCTCAGGAATTCGCGCAGGTAGCGGCGGACCTTGGAAGGCGCGGGTGAATCGGGAGTTCCCAGATTGATGACGAGTACAGCGGTTTTCATCTCGGTCCAGGCCTTTCCGGGGGAAAGATACATTCGCTCCGCGGCGGCGCTCCACGTTCGCGGCCAGCTGCGCGCTGCGGTCGTACTTGCCGTCACGTTCCTTTTTTCTCCTACCACATGGCCCGGAAAACAGCCATATCCGCCGGGATTCAGGGGGGTGCTCCGGAAATGAGAGCGGGCCGGTGCTATTCTTCGGGGGAAAGGCTCCCCTAAAAGGTAAGTTTAGGGTAGGATTTTCTCACGGTGGACGGGGAGGGATCTATGCATCGATGGATCATGGCCTTGGGATTCGGGGCAACGCTGGCCGCTTCGGCGTCGGCGAAGAGCGGCGAAATGCCTGGCCGCTGGCAATTCGCCGGCGAGAACCAGGGTATCCGGTTTTATTTCAAGGTCGCCAATGAGTGCCGGAATTCCGGCGCCAAAGTTGAGATGAAGCTGGAGAATACCCTGGACCGGGCCGTGACCGTGTCCTTCCGCCTGGTGGATCCGGACTGGAAGCAATCCTTCGAGAGGGAATTGGGCGCCAAGGAAAAGGATACCGCGGTAAAGTTCACGCCGGAGGAAGGCACCGCCTGCCACCCGTATGTGGACGAGGTGTACGTCGAATCACGGGAAACCCAGGTGACCCACAATGCGGATACCGAGCAGGCTACCAAGGTGATTCCGGCAGCCAAAGACGAATAGCTTTCAATAGCCCCGTGCCGGGTGTACAAAAGAAAAAGCCCAGGTTTCCACCGGGGCTTTTCTCGTTAATGGACCTCTTGCCATCAAGGCAAGGGAACCCTTAGGCTCGGGAACCCACGGCTTCGGGCTTGGCTGCCTTTACCGGTGCCGTTTCGGACTCGCCTTTATCCCAGAAGCCGAGGAAGAACAGGGCGGCAATGGCGGCGGCCATCATGGCGGGCAAGGCCCAGAAGGCCTTCCAGCTGTTCATGGCGGCCAGGAGCACGGCCGGATCCACGGTCAGCTTCTCGACCGAGAACATGCGGCCGAAGGATTCCAGGAAGCCGAGGGGCGCTTCCGGACGGGTGGCCTTGATGGCGGTGTCGAGGGCGGCGTAGTTCGGGGCTACCGCTCCGAACTTGCCGAATGCCACTTTGTACCCGAAGTACATGCCGATTCCCTGGGTAAAGAACACAAGCATGCTCTGGGCCTGGCCCTTGATATCCTTCGAAGAAATACGATCGGTGTACATGAAACCGGTCACGAAGAAGAAGTCGTAGCAGACGCCGTGCAACAGAATACCGGCGAACAACATCCAGGCCACCTGGTCGGGCGCGCCCATTGCGAACAGGGCGTAACGCGCGACCCAAGCGAGCATGCCCACCAGGATCATGTACTTGACGCCCAGCTTACGCAGGAACAAAGGGAGCAGCACCATGAAGATGATTTCGGACATTTGCCCCAGGGACATGGTGGAAGCCGGAGCGATGAAGCCCACGTTGCTCAGGTAGTTCGAAGTGAGCGCGTAATAGTATGCCAGCGGGATGCAGATGAGGGTAGAGCAGGCGATGAAGATGAGGAAGGACGGCTTTTTCAGTAACGAGAACGCGTCGACCATAAAAATCGTCCGGACGTTGATCGGCTGGCCCTTGGCCGGAGGCGGCGTGGAAGGCAGGAAGAAGGAGTAGATGCCCAGGGTCAAGGCGCAGGCGCCCGCCACCCAGAAGATGTTGAACTTGCCGCCCCATCCCAGGAAGCCGATGAGCAGGCCGGCCACGATCCAGCCGATGGTGCCCCATACCCGGATCTTCGGGAACAGGTTCTGATCGGTGACGTTGGCGAAGACGATGTTGTTTCCCAAGGCCAGGGTGGGCATAAAGCAAAGCATATGGCCGGTGAAAACCCAGACCAGGGCGCCGCCGTTGCCGGCCGCTGCCAAACCCGGAGCCAAGCACATAAGCGCGCCGCCGATGAGGAGGAGTACGCCCATCACCTTTTCCGAGGAAAAGAAGCGATCGGCCGCGATGCCGAGGAACAAGGGAGCGAAGATGGCGGCGATGGGTGCGGTGCCGTATGCGCCGCCGATGATCCCGGCCAAGCCGTTGGTGCCCAGGCACTGGCCCAAGGTCACGAACCACGAACCCCACAGGAAGAATTGCAGGAACATCATCACGGAAAGCTGTAAACGGATTTTGCTGTTCATATGCGGCCCAACGGCCTCCACCTCCATAACGCGATTATTGATGTCTGGACCTCTCCACCGAGAGAGGGGTCCGAAATATAACACCGCAAAGGTACTGTTTCCTTAAAGCGGATGTTGGGCATTTTCGGGCCGGCTTTTACCATTTATGATTAGAGCCGGGAGGCCCCTGGCACAATTCCGGCATAATTTCGGCACTTGGGAAATTTGGCGGAAAAGGACAGGCTCCAAAAGTAATGGCGCTCCGGCCCAATGCCGTCGCGCCCTCTCGGGCGGAGCGGGGATCCGCCCTTATGCCAAAACCGACATTCAGCCGAGCAGGCTCTTCTTCGACTCCATGAATCGGTACATCGGTTCCATCTCGGCGCGGAACTCCTCGTAGCTCATGTCCTTCAAATAAATGGCTCCATAGGCGCGGCGCATCATAGGATGCTCATCCCCATAGAAGAACTCGCGGCCGAGCAGCTTATTCAAATCGTTGTGCTGCTCCACCCAAATCTTCTGGGCCAACTCGCTGAAGGTTCCGTTGAGCTCATGGCTCGGGAATGACGCGGTACGCTGGCTGATGAAGCAGGACTTGAACATGTTATCCAGCACCGCGAAGGAATTGAGCGAGGTGGGAATGATGCTGTCCGCCTCGGCCACGTGGTAGCGCGACCAGATGTTGCGGTAGCCCCATACCCGCATGCCCCTGGCCTCGTCGGGATGCAGCTTCACGTACTCTTCCAAGGCCCGCGCGACGGCGATGAGCACCTTGAAATGGGTATCCGGTCCGCTCCCCTCGGGATCCATGGCCACGGTGACGATGTTGGGCTTGACCCGCTCAACCAATTGCAGGATGGGCACCACGTCACGTTGATAATCCGGATCCTCGGGGAAGATGGCGCCGGTATAGAACTTGAGGCGCAGATGATGCACATGATCGCGGCCATGCCCGAAATGGGCCCAGACCAGCTCGGCCTCCCACTCGCGGATCCAGCCCTTGAGCATCTGGATGGCCTCGGGATCGACCTGCCCCGGTTCCAAGCCTTCCAGCACCGAAATCTGGCTATGCACGAAGGCCTGGGCCTCGCTGACCGAAACCTCTTTGCGACGCTCGAAAACGAAGCGCGCCAGACGGCAGGCGGTGAAGTATTCCTCGGTATCCCGGTTGCGCTGGGCAATCGCGTTGAGGTAGCCGTGGATTTCCTGCTGGGCCGTGGCGGGATTGTGCAGATCGGCCAGGCTGATCTTGCGGCCCAGTCCCCCGGTCATGAGCAGGTTGTCCAACTGCTTCAGGCGCGCCATCAGGTATTCGTTGGTGACCGCCGTGAAGCCGCTGGTGAGGTAGCAGAAATAGCTTTGATGCCGCTCGGAGCGCACCAGATGGTGGATGGCGGGAAAATAGGCCAACTCGATATCGTCGTGGTGCGGCGCGGTATGCAGGAACACCTTCTCGGAAGGCATATGCGTGCCGCGCTCAATCTTGGCCCGGATGTTGGCGTGGGCAGCGGCCAGCAGCTCCGGGACGCTGCGGCGGGATAGCTTGGAGGCCAGGCGCCATTCCGGTACGTCCGCCAGCTTGGCCTGGGCTTCGGAGATGTGCAGGCCGGATACGGCTTCGGATAAGGCGCCGTCGATGACGAGGCGTTCGATTTCGCGCGGCGAGACCGTGTCCTGAGCGGCCATCATGGCCTGGCGACGGGCGCGCAAGCGCGAGCTGGAACCCGTGGTAAGGAAGAAGCGCGTATTGGGCAGACCCTGCAGGCAGCTGGCGGGCGCGTGGATACCGGCGGGCTTTTCCAGCGCCGCGGCCACGATGGGCGCCTTGGTCTCGCCCGCCGCCATGATGATGGCCACCACATCCTTGCGGTAGGTGATGGTGCCCAAGCCGATGGTGATCACGGCCTTCCTGCGCACCGCGTCGATGCCGCCCAAATCGGTGGAGGCCGCCGCCTGGCTCTCGTAGTTGAGCTGGTCGAGGCGCGTGGTCGAATAATGGCTGGTGCCGCGGATGTTGAAGGCCACGTGGCCATCGGGCCCGATGCCGCCCAGGAAGAAGCCGATGCCGCCCATGGCCCGGATCTTCTGCTCGTAATCCTCGCAGAAGGCATCGAAACGCAACAGCATTTTCTGCTGCATCGATTCACGCTCATTGGCGGGCTGGCGCACGCGCAGCCCCAAATCGATTTCACCCTGGGAAAAGATCTGTTGCAGGTTCTTGTAGGGAAAGGCGGCCTCTTCCAGGCCCGCGGGAATGGTGAAAGAGTCGATGAGCAGCGCACGCGCGGGATCAAGACCGAAGCCCTGGATGTAGAACTTCTTGATGAAGTACGCGAAGGACCGTTCATGATCGGGACGGATGGGGAAGAATTCATCGAGCTGGACGAAACGCAACCCGTTCATGCGCGGCTTCGGCTTGCCGCCCAGGCCGACCTTGGCCAGCATGCCGTCCTTGGCTTCGGACTCCCAGTTGGCCAGGTAATGCTGCGTCCACTTGATGAAATATTCCGGGGTCTTGCCCGTGGGCAACGCGGCCACGCCCTCGGGATTGGCGGAAACATATTCGAGGAAACGCAGGGCCGTTAGCTGGCCGAGCACGACGTAGTTGCCGACGGTGACGACCTTGATGCGCTCCTGATCGGGGCTGATGTCCCAGTTCCCGCCCTCCTTAAGGAAATAGGCTTCGACTTGGCTCGCGGAAACCGCGAGTTGGCTCGTGGTTCCCGTCGCTTCCTTACCCGCACCTTGCATGAAATACCCCTTTGGCCTGGGCCACCCTCGGTCGCATTCCCGGGGGTCGCCATGACCTGACAATCCTATGGAAAATCTATCAAATCCAGGGGTTCGCAGATTGCCACGCCCGCTCGATTTTTTAGCAGATATGATTACGACCCCTCCAATTTGAGGCGATTTGGAGCCCGAAAAAGCCATTTTGCATAATCGGAATTGTTAATCTTTCCCTCACCTTGGATAACTCATTCGCGAGGTCCGCGATTAGGTTATGCATCGGGCGGAGAGCCCAATTGCAGCCCGGACGGATTCCGAGCGATTATCCGGGTTCATTCCGGATTACTCCAAAAAGGACTTGGGAATTTTATGAGCCAAAGACCCGGGATTGGGAACGTTGTCACCCCGATAGTCGCGATACGCCGCCTGACGCTCTCGGCCCTCGCCGTAGGAGCCTTGTGCGCGCTGGCGACGGCGGAGGACAAGGTGGAGATGAAGCCGCTGCATGTGGGGGCTTCCCTGTACTTCGGGCAGATGTTCAACATCGAAGATTCGGCTTCTGATTTCAGTAACTTCAATTCGACCGTCACCCTGCCGCAGACGAGTCTGTGGATGATTCAGAACGCGACCTTCAACGAGAGAATGGATTTCAGCCTGGGTATCGCCGGAACCTTTTGGTATCCGTTTCCCGAAGACAAGGATGTGGGTTATACCAGCTATCGAACAGGCGGTGTGGCTATCTCCCAAGCAAGCGGCAATTATAAACTCGGAGACCTCGAAAATCCTTGGCTCCAAATTTCCGTTGGCCAGCAAGGCTATAAATACAACCCATATGCCAAAAACTTCGGCGAATACCTGTACCGCTCCGAAGCATACCCGACGACTGTCAGAACCGGGGATTGGGGCGCGATCGACAATGCCGGTGCCGGCATCTGGGGCGCTGCGTTCAAAGGCCGATTCCTTAACGGCCTGATCACGAATGACCTCCTCGTTACGCTTGCGAACGAGCGGTCTCCGTTGAATGACCTTTCCATCGGGGATATCCTGAGCGTGAATGTCGGCAAGGTATTCCAAATCGGCGGTGGTGTCGTACTCAGCCGATTGATTTCTATTGACCCGGCCAAGAGCAAACCCAAGCTCAAGGAAACCGGTTGGTTCGAATATACCGCGGCCGACAAGGCGAGATGGGACGCCTACCTGGCCCAAAAGACCGCAGTGGATCCCAAGTATCTCGAGACGGCGAAGTTGGTGAAGACAACCCGCCTTGCCGATGGTAAGCTAGTTACCATCCCCGATTCCGGACTGACGGTGGGAACCACCTATTGGGCCAACTCCAATCGCGCCTTGGTGCACTATCTGGTTCAGGGAGATGTGGCGGACACTGTAGCAGCGAAAGCCGGAATCTACAAGTCGAACGACATCGAATACATCGACTA
This sequence comes from Fibrobacterota bacterium, assembly GCA_023249635.1. GTDB lineage: Bacteria > Fibrobacterota > Fibrobacteria > UBA11236 > UBA11236 > Chersky-265. Next base: position 22,334 of record JAHFCH010000066.1, on the reverse strand, counting down.
TCAAGCCACGCTTCTGATGGGCAGGTTTTCCTTTGATCCCAAGCCGTTGCTCGGTGGGGCTGCGGATATGTTCAGCGCCCAGGACCTGGTGCTCTATGGAGAGATGAGCGTACTGGGTACCAAGAATTATCCGCTCTACTACACGGAAACCAGCCAGCGTATGCCTATGATGATCGGTTTCAACCTTCCGACTTTCAGATTGCTCGACTTCTTGACCTTTGAGGCGGAGTATCTCAAGAATCCCCATATGAATTCGGACGCAGTACCCGCCTTGAACCGGGCTCCCCGCCCCAAATCCGCCTTGGCGACCAGGCCTGAGATTCCCGATATCGCCGACGAATTCGATGACGGGGGCATAAGCGAAGCCGTTCCCTCGAATACCCGCATGTACCGGGTCAACAACACGGATGATGATGTAAAGTGGACCATTACCGCCTTGAAATCCTTCGGCGTTTGGAATGTAGCCTTCCAATATGGAACGGATCATTTCCGGCCGCTTACCAACGCCTTCCGGCCTTCTTATACCGAAGCCGCCACTACTGAAGACGCCCGTTACTACATGCTGCGCCTCATGGTCAATCTCTAGGAGCCATCCCAATGAAGAAACTGCTGCTCATCCCGATCGCATCCATGCTCGCCTACGGGGCGCCCGTTTGGAAACCCCTTTTCAATGGAACAGCCTTCGATCCGGAGTGGAAAATTGTTGGGGACAAGAAGTACTGGAGCATTGATCCGACCGACAGCTCTATTGCTGGCTATTCGGAAACCAGGAATCCCGAAGCGACCATGCTTTTTACGAAAGCGACTTTTGACCAATTCACGGTCAAGTATTCTTATCGCCTGAAGGCTGGGTGTAGCGGATTCTTTTTCCGCGCCAAGGAGGCCGCCGCGTCCCCGTACGTGGTCGGATGCCAGATTGAGGCGAAATTTGATGGCGGCTTAAAGGAGTTCGGCTCCTTATATTGCCATCCTTCGCCGGGGTGGGTTCGTGAAACCGATCCGAAATTCGTGGCCTATGCCGCACGCGCCCCGGAAGTGTATCAGGATGTGATCTTGACGGTCAAGAACCCGTCGGTCTATGTCAATACGAATGGGAAGCAAGCGATCGGCGGAGGCACCGCCTCCCAGGCTGCGGGTGGTAAGGCCTCTTGGGCCTATGCAGATAATTCCGGAAGCGCCGCTCCGGGAGTTTTCGGACTGCAAATCCATGAGCAGCAGCCCAAAATGGATATCCACTTCAAGAATATCATGATCCTCACGGGATGCGGAGATAAGCAGTCGGCGAAGTACGACGGGGATTTCGTGACGGGTTTCCCGGAGCAACCCGCGGTGTATCAAGACAACGGCAGCTGCGTAGGAACCTCATTGGAATCCAAGGGCAAGACCGATTTGCGGCCCTATATCGGACGCTTCGAGGTTGATGCAGGGAAATCCAGCCTGGAAATCAGGTACCCAGGCAAGCATTCTTTGGATATTATTGATTTGCATGGCAAAACCGTATTCAGCGGCTCGGCGGCGACCGGATATAAATACCACTTCTCCCGCCCCCTCAAGGCCGGGATCTATTTCGCCAAGCTTTCGGCGAACGGATCGGTTTCCGCTTCGAAAATCGTCGTTCCTTAAAGAATTGCCTGCCATCTTGCGTATCGCGAAGCCCGGTAGCCTATTGGCGCTGGGCTTCATCATTTTATGCTGTTCCAAAGAAAAGCAAGACGGTTCCCCTCCCAGGACGGATAGCTCCAAACCCGCTCTGGAAGCGCTACCAATGCGGCCGGACACCATTCTTGTCGATAGTATTCTTCCCGGCCATGCCAAACCATTGAGCAGCTATCCCGAGCGCGTTGCGCCGTTGGAGATGTCCCAATGGCTAAGGAACCATTTTCCTCTTTATATCCCTCCGCAAGGAAAAGCCCCGGAAGCATGGAGCGATCTGGAAAAGGGCATCCAACCCGAAGATTGTGGAAAGTGCCATCAAAGCCAGTATGCCGACTGGAAGGAAAGCTTACATCACAAGGGCATGGGACCTACCGTTCTAGGTCAGCTCCTGGACATGGAGCTGGATGCCCCTGTCCTTTCCATTACCTGCCAACGATGTCACGCCCCGTTGGCGGAGCAAATCCCCTACCTGGAAAAAGGCGTTCGCAATCCTGATTTCGTGGCCGGATTCAGGGAGAAAGGATTAACCTGCGCAGCGTGCCATGTACGCGCCCATCAACGCAATGGCCCCCCGCCGCGTAGACCCGGCGCCGACACACTTGGCCCCCATAGCGGGTTCGCGGTTCACACGGAATACGAGAGCCCGGCGTTTTGCGCCTCCTGCCATGACTTCGAAGGCGCCGGTGCCATGCACGGCAAACTGATCCAGGAGACGGCACAGGAATGGCGACGAACCGAATTCGCGGCCAAGGGAATCACCTGCCAAAATTGCCACATGCCGGACAGGAAGCATCTCTGGAAAGGAATCCATGACTCGGGAATGGTCAGCTCTGCCGTAGCCATCCAACTTGCTTTTGCGCCCACGGAATCGAATTCGGATACCATAGAAGCCGGATTGGACCTTACCAACGTTGGAGCGGGGCACAGGTTCCCGACCTACATCGAACCGGAAGTTTTACTGATCCTTGAGCAGACCGACGCTTCACATCGGCCCATTAAAGGGACCCGTCGGGAAGGGATTATCGCCCGCAAGGTTACTGAAGAAATGGATAAAGAGGTGTTCGATACGCGCCTGATGCCTGGAGAGACGCACCACCTTGAATACAAATGCGCCCGTGCTGGCCGAGCCAAGTTCCTGTCGGCGCGAGTGGAAGTTTGGCCCGATGAGGCCTACCGGCTGTATTTCCTCAAGATGCTTTCGACACCTGCGCTTCGACCGGCCATGCCGGCCGTTGTTGAAAACATCGAGAAGGCCATTAAAATCGACACCGATTCCAGATATCTGCTATGGCGGAAAAGCGTCTCGCTTTAAACCTGAACGGGGTCTATCAGTTGTCGAAGACGGCGCGCATGAGATTTCCGGATCCACCAAGGCTTTGCCCATTGAAAATGACATTAGGTACGTCATTCGCGTCCAGCATCAGGTCTAAAGACCAGATATTCCCATCCAGAAACCTCGCCGGACCGACATTCTCCCATTTAGTGCCAGTATATCGCATCACGGTCGGCCTCGATGAGGCTGTCCCGGTATCAGGATAGCGATCTTCATAGGCGATAACCGGAAGATCTGTTTTCCCGATTTTCATCGAGACCCCGTTCACCGCGGCGTCGGAAATCCCAACGGGGCCGATGTTCTCGAATGCGCTACCATTCCATTTTACGACAGCGGCTTTTCCGTCGGAACTAGTGTGGTAGCAAGCGAATAGTACGCCCCCGGCGCTGACGGCAAGCGACGGAATCGATCCGTAAGAAGGGAGGGCGCCTAACTTGATCCATTCAATTCCGTTGTAACCGAACACGGTATATTGGGACGGACCGGATTGATCCAGATGCACTACATACTGCTTGCCATTGCTTCCTATGGTTATTGCGGTTTCATCGGTACTCCCATCGGAAATCCCAGGCTTGCCGCCGGCATACTCCCAAGTGCCTCCGAATAACCGCATCACCGTTAACTTGCTTGAATTCGCATCATCCTTATACGCGATATACGGAACATCGCCGGGTCCGATTGCGATTGAAGGGTACGTAATCATGCCGTCGGTGAATGCCCGCGTGCCGACGATTTCCCAACCCGTTCCGTTAAATCTTGCCACCGAACCCTTATAACTCCTGGAAGCATCTTCTGTGAAGACTACGTAAGGAATTCCCGCTTCGGAAACTGCGATCGGCAATTCACCGAACGCGTGCAATCCAAGATCGGACTTCCCGATTTTCACCCAAGCTGATCCGGTATATTTCATAATCAAAGACTTACTGGAGTCATTCACATCGACGGTGGATGCGTATATGTCGCCGGTTTTTGAAATTACTGAATGGATCTTCCGGTAGCCCACGCTCACGAAATTGCTTCCCCCCGTGGGTGACCTTTGCGCAAGTACCAGTTCTCGTTTTCCACTGCTCGACCAGTTTCCGGCCGCGTCGCGCTCCTGGACATATAACGTGTGCTTTCCTTCCGGTAAATCAGTCGGTTGGGAAAAACTTCCGGACGATATTTGGGTGGTACCCGTAGAAAGATCGCCATTGTCGACGCGGCACCTGAAAGCCCCGTTCCCACCGGTCCCGGTCGTCCACGTCCATGTCGGTTTCAGAGAGTTGAGTGGAGAGTATGGCGTTGAATCCATTTTCGGCATCCCCGGCGCAGTCAAATCCAACGTCAGTCCGAAGCTCCCTGCCGCCGACCAGTTTCCGGCCGAATCCTGTTCCGAGACGTATAGGGTCTTCACGCCTTCGGCTTGCGCCGTCGCGGGGGTATAGGTGGTTACCGCGCCTTGCAGTCCGCCCGAGGCCCAAACGGTGTCGCCGATCTTATATCGATAGAAACCCTTGCCGCCGCCTCCACTGGTCCAGTTCCAGGTCGGCTTGGGTTCGTTAGTCGGGGAGGTTTGCGTCGCGGTTACCGTCGGTGGGCTGGGCGGGATGGTATCGATTACGATGCCGGCGCTTCCCGACGGCGACCAGTTGCCCGCGGAATCCCGTTCCTGCACATAAAGCGTATGCGTTCCTACGGTCAGATTCGCCGCCGGAGTGAAGGCGGTATCCGTCGTCGCGGTCGCGCCCGTTAACAGGTTGTTGTTGTCCAGCTTGTACTGGTAGGCGCCGATGCCCCCGCCGCCCCCGCTGATCCAAGACCACTTGGGCTTGCGCACATTGGTGGGGGAAGCGGGGCTGGTGGACACCTTCGGTTGGGTAGGCGCGCTCACGTCGATCTTGAGCGCCAGGCGACCAGATAGGGACCAGTTGCCCGCGCGGTCGCGCTCGGCGACGAACAAGGTGTGGGTTCCTTCCGCCAGTTCGGTAGCCGGAGTGTAGACGGTATCCTTGGTTTCCAGGCCCTTGGATGCATCATCCACGTCCAACCAGAATTTGTAGTTGCCGCTACCTCCCCCGCCGCCGGAGGCCCAGGTCCAGGTCGGGGTGTTGTCCGCCGTGGCCGTAGGGCCGTGCACGACTGGCTTATTGGGCGGAGTAGTATCGACGATTACCGTGACCGAAGCCGAGAATGCATTGCCTGCCTCATCCTTCGCCGAACGAGTTATGGAATTGGCCCCGAGCTTGAGTACCTGGGTCTTTAGGGAGTCCTGTTCCTTGCCGCTCACGGTCCAGAGGACGGGAATCGTGAATTGGTTGGTGTAGGAGCTGTCCAGGGGCGAAACGATGAGGACCGCGGGTCCGGCTACCGCCTTGATCTTCTTGTAGACAGTGACCTCGTTGCCTTCGCCGTCCTTGATGTAGAAGGCCGCGCGCACTTCCTTGGCCTCCGCATACGTGGCAGAGACGGTCTTGAGGGAATCGGAGGTTCCTTCGAAAGTGCCATCGCCGTTGAGATCCCAGCGGAACTGGGAGATGCCGCCGTATTCCTGGACGACCTTGGGACGGATGGCCACCGTCGCGCCCAGGGAGACAACGGTATCGATGCCCACGGAAATCACGGGGACATCGCGTTTGACCGCTATGGCAGTCGTATCTTTCCGGGTACTGTCCACGCGGGACTGGCCCACGACCATTGTCGCGCCTGCGGAAAGGCCGGTGACTTTACCCAACGCATCGACCTTGGCGATGGATTCATCAAGCGACTTCCAAAGTACCGACTGATTGGAGGCGGAGGGAAGGATGACCGCAGCCAGGGAACCCGTTGCGCCGCCCACGTACAGGCGCAGGGAATCCGGCGTAATCTTTACGGCATCGATTTTCTGAGTGGGAAAGACCGTGGCCTTCAACGTATCTGCCACGGACGGATTTTCGACTGAATTGGCGACGATGCGCGCCGAGCCTTCCGTTTGGCCTTGAACGCGGCCCCCGAGCACGGCGACTACGGCGGGGTCGAGGGAAATGAGGGTTACGGCGGGATTGGCGGCGGCGGGCAGCACTTGGACCAGCAGGCTTTCGGCGGCGCCTCCGACAAAGAGGTCGAGGGAGTCTTTTAAGAACCGGACTTGCGCGACCGCTACCGGTGCGGTCACGAGGATAAGGGAAGAATCCCTCAGGGTGGGTTTGCGGTTGGAAACCGCAACGGCAAAGGCGCGCCCGGGCTTAAGTCCTTGGACGCTTCCTGCGGCGGAAATCAAGGCCACGGAGGCATCCCGTATCATCCAGGTTACGGCGGGATCGGCCGTGGCCGGGAACACTTTCGCGGTCAGGGTGCCCTGAGCGCCACCGGCCGCCAAGATAAGGCTGTCCGGGGAAACGAAGAGGCTGTCCGGAGTCAGGGGATTGGGCAGGATGGTGACGTTGAAGACCAGGGACTTGGCGGGGTTCGCGACCAAGGTCGCGGTGAGTTTGACGGAGCCGCGCTGGATTGCCCTGAGAGAGTTCGGGCCGACCAGTAATTGATTAGGAGCGGAGGAGACGTAAGAAATGTCCTTGTTGGAGAGGGCAGCGGGTGCGACGCTGATTTTCGGAAGTTGCACAGAGTCCCCTTCCGTGAGGGTGATATCGAGAACATCGGAGATAAGCAAAGTGTTGGGCAGGATGATACGGATGGTATCCAGGACCTGATCGGTCTTGCCATTGATCCTCTTATCCACATGGTACACGACCACCCCGGAGTCGTAACCGACCACGCTCAATATCGCGATGCCGTCACCGTCCCAATGCGGCGCAGAACGGTTTTCGACCTCGTGGATGGTGTCGGCCTTGCCCCGGTAGAGGATATCGATGGTCTTGCCTGTCGTATCCTTGAGGGTGATGACGACCGAATCGAATTGAGCGAGGGTATCGAAGGATTTATTGAAGGAAAAGGTCTGGGCCTGCTTGTCGTTCCCGACGAGGCTACAGGCGAGTACGACGAAGGCCAGCAGGAGCGCCAGCGGGGCATAGCGGCGAAGCGGGTGGATTCGGTTCATGTCAAAGCGCCTTCCATTTTTTGGTATTGCGCGGCGTGCCAATCAATAACCGTGGTTGCGTGTATTGTCGGCGGTTAATACCGTGATCAGGAAATAGGCCCCTATGCCCACCACCGCCGCGCCCCCCACCCAGAATGCGATGCGCTTGGTGGAGTTTGGCTTGGCGGGTTGCTTAGTGGTTTGCGGAACGGTATCGCCGGCGATGATGCGGGCGCGGTTGGTTTGGAATTCGTCCTGGATGTTCTTGAAGATCATGTAAATCATGTCGCTGGCGTACATGTCCATGATTTTCACAGTCGGCTCCACCATCAGCAATTTGTGCATGTACAACTTGCCGCGCTCTCGGGTTTCGTAGTTGGCTGCGTACATGACCCCGAGGTGCTTGAAGATGAAGACGCTGTCGTCGTGGCTAAGGTTCTTGCGGGAGCCGAGATCCGATTCCAGCATGGCGATGGCCGGATCGAATTCCCCATCCATATAGTACTTGTGGACCAGCAGGGAATCGACGCCGTCGGCGCGATACGAGCCGGATGCTTGCGGTGCGGACGGGGCTGTCGCCGGCGTAGCCGAGCTCTTTCCCGCCGCCGTGGACAGCAGGGGTAAAGCGAGCAGGCAGCCTGCCAGGGCACGGTAGAAGGGGGATCGGGAAACCGGGGTCTGCATTTGCGGTAGCGGAAAAAGTAACATAAGGGGCCGCATACGGGTATGATCGGGGTCACCCCATTCCCTACCTTTCCTCCCCGTTTCGACCTATACTTAGCCCATGGATAAGGCCGATTTGGATACTCTGGAGCGGATGGCCAAGAACCTGGCCGAGCCCAAGAGTTTTTTCCGGGGGCTGACCCCGTCGGGTTTCGAGCTGCCCAACAACTTGATTCTGTTCCAACGGCCGCATGCCAGCATGCTGGGGGCCGAGCATCATTACCATTACCGGTTCGTGCTCATCGTCAACTTGCGTACCGAAGGCACGGTGGCGCTGGACAACCGTAGTTTTGAACTAAGACCCGGCGAGGCTCTGCTGGTCTTCCCGCATCAGTTCCACCATTTCCATCCCCCCAAATCCGAATCCATCCGTTGGCTGTTCCTCACCTTCGAGTTGACCCAGCCCGAGCATCTCGCCGCGCTGCGCAACCGCGTCAATCCCCTGTCCGAGAATTTCCGCTCGCAATTATCGCGGCTTATCGGCATGTTCCAGGAAAAAGGCACCCAAAAGGAAATCGCCACATCCATCAGCCTGCTTACGGGCCTGATACTTTTGGAATTGATGCAGCAGGAAGGCCGGGCCAGCACGCGCACGACCCTGGCGCGCCCGTCCGTGATCGATCAGATAAACCGGTATATATGGGACAATTTCGACAAGGATTTGAAACTATCCGACCTGTCGGAAAAGTTCCCTTATTCGGAAAGCCATTTGCGGCTGCTGTTCCGCAAGCGGATGGGCATGAGCCTGGGGACCTATATCCAGAAGGTGAAAATGAACCGCGCCCGTTCGCTGCTGGTGAGCTCGGGGCTTAACGTTTCCCAGGTGGCGCAGGCCTGCGGCTACGATTCGCTGTACAGCTTCAGCCGCGCCTTCAAGAAAACTACCGGCCTAAGCCCCTTGGCCTACAAAAAGGTAAACTCCTCGGCGAAATGAGCATCGGGCATGCTATGCCCGCGGGTTCATTCCTTGATTATTTTCCAGTTGACGACCTCGCCCAACTGATCGGTCACGGTTCCCGTGGTCTGGGCAACCTGCAAGGCCGCATCCACCGAATCCCGGATGGGATCCGTCAGGAAACTGGGGTGACCCTCGAAGTGGTTTCCGACAAGCGGGTATTTCCCGAGAATCTTGTCGTTCGCGAATTCGGTATTGTGCAGATAGAAAACGATCTTCTTCCTTGCTGACATAGGCACCCTCGGTTTTGTTAATCGTCCCGCTTTACCATCCTGCTTTTAGGCACTTACGCAATGTAGACGGAATCTTTCGTGACCGGAGGACATTCTTTCCGGATTACCCCGTATAGGCGGAAACGCAAAAAAAAGGCGGCCCCATCCGTTCGGAAGGGACCGCCCTATGGCAAACCATGCCGGAGAAGGATTACTTCTTCTTCTTCTCCTGCTTTGCCGCCCGCTTTTCCTTGAGGGATTTCGCGGCGGGTTTCTTGGTTTCCTTCTTGGCGTCTGTACCTTTACCCATATATCCTCCTTGAGGGTGGAACCTAAAGAATACCAAACCTTTTCGCGACTCGCAAATTCCACGCGCGGATCGGAAATGAAAAAGGGCGGGCCCCACGACCCGCCCTTCCATTTACCTGGCCCATTAATAGGCTAAGTAATTGTCGTTTACAGTTCTACGATCTTTCCTGTGCGCACCGACTCGTCGCATGCCAGCACGATGCGCAAACTGTCGAGGGCGCTACGCTGGTGATCGGCGAGGTCCAGGTCTTCGCGGATGGCCTTCAGGAAGAAGGCCTGCTCGCGATCGCACAGCTCCTGGTGGCCGGGTTCGTCGGCCATGTCGACGACGACGTCCTTCTCCGTGAACTGGTTGTTGGCGTCCAGCTTGGAGCGATGCACCAGCAGGGAGTTGGTCTTGGTGTGGCCGTCCACGTCGGCGGAATCGTCGCCTTGCTTACCGCGGCCCACGATGCTGACGCAGCCGAGGGGACCAATCATGTCCTTCACGAAGTAGGCGGTCTTGCTCATCATTGGGCCCCAGCCGGCCTCGTACCAGCCCACCGAACCGTCGTCGAAGGTGATCTGGAGCATCCCGTAATTGTACATGCCGGGCTTGATATCCTCGGTGAGGCGGGCTCCAATGGCGTGGACCTTTTTCGGCTTGGCGTTGGTGACCGAGCACATGATGTCGACGTAGTGCACGCCGCAATCCACGATGGGGCTCATCGACCGCATCAGGTTCTTGTGGGTTTCCCACTCCGGCCCGAAGCTTTGCTGGTTAAGGTTCATACGCATGACCATGGGTTTGCCCAAGGTCTTGCCTATTTCGATGAACTTCTGGTAGGCGGGGTGGTGGTGAAGGATATAGCCGACCACGAGCTTTTTCCGGGCATCGCGGGCGGCGCGCATGACCTTTTCGGCATCGGCCACGGTCTCGGCCACGGGCTTCTCGAGGAATACGTGGGCGCCGGCGGCCAGGGACTTGAGGGCGTATTCGGCATGGGTATCGGGATAGGTATTGATGGAAACCGCATCGGGTTTCACTTCGCGCAGCGCGGTTTCGAAATCGCCGAACTGGGCAACCTTGCCGCCCAGCTGGGCGGCCAGTTTTTCACGGCTTCCGTCGCCGCGGCTCACGAGCCCGGCCACTTCAAAACCGTCGATCTTGTGGTACGCGCGGGCATGGGAGCGCCCCATGTGCCCGCAACCCACCACCAAGACCCTGATATCCTTGCCCATTCTTTATCCTTTTTGGGAGGTATCCCCCCTAAGTGTACAGGTTAAAGCTAGCCTGATGCACGTTTTGGAACATACCATAACCGGCTCTGTTTTTAACCTTTATGATTAAGCCCAGGAAAGCGGCTTAGACCCAACAAAAACAGGCTTTTTGAGGCGCGGTGAACCGGATGGAAGCGGGTTCCATAATCACTTTTGTGGGGTATAACCGCGGGGCTAAGGACGGGCCGGGAAGGCCGGGATCAAAGCGGTTTGGGTACCTCCCGCGGTTCGCAGGCGCACCTGCCAGAGTCCCGGTCCGGGGAAGGTAGCGCCGGAGGAAAGCCGCGCCTCGCCACGCCCCCGGAGCAGTCTGACCTCGCGTCCGTGCAGATCTCCGATCCGCAGTTCCCAGGCTTGGCCTACAGCGCCGAAGCGCAGTTGGTCCCCGGAAATCGTGATGGCGTGCGGCTGGGGAGGCACCGTTGCCCGCGCTGCGCCCGCGCGCACGGGTCGGCAGGTTCCCGTGTATTCGATGCGGCCGATGGCGGCGTTGGAACTGGTGCCGTGCCAGACGTTCCCGTAGTCGACCACGTACAAGGCTCCATCGGGTCCCTGCTTCAGGTCCAGGGGACGTTCGAATTTTAGATCGGGGAGAAAGGCCAGGGAATCGGAAAGGGAGGATCCGTCCTCGCCGATCTGGAATACGCGCAGTCCCGGCGAGGCGAAATCGACCGTGAACCAGGAGCCTTCGAAATGGGGCGGGAACTTGACATCCGACGCCAGGGCGCCGGGATACCGGTAGATGGGACCGGTAACCGGGTGGTTACCCTCCACGAAGGCGCCCGAAGCGGCGGCGTAGGCGTAGAGTGCCGGTTCGGCGGGAGGCAGGCGGCGGGGGCCGGTATTCCACTTGGAGGCATTGACGGGTGCGGCCGGATCCATGGCGTTCCATTGCGATCCCACCCCTTGCAGCAGGAAATAATTCCGGCCCGACCAGTACGGGTATCCCGCGAAGGACGGATGCGCCGCCAAGTCGAGCTCTTCCACCTTTTGCCCCGAATACCCGTTGGGACCGAAATCGCCCCAGGCGGCCCAGCGCTTGACCGGATCCACGCTGAGCGAATACGGGTTGCGGGTTCCCTTGACGTAGATCTCCGGCAATACCTTGGCGGGATCGGCGTACTCCTTGGCCAGGTCCGCTTCCCCCTGAGCGGCAAAGCGCTCGGACCAATAGGCACCCAGGTTGCCTGCGGGAACGCTATAGCCTTTTTCCGAATTGTCGGGGTGGATGCGCAGCAGGCTGCCACGCAAATCGGCCATGTCGGAGGCGCTCGCTTCGGCGCTGGCGATGCGATCGGTTTCGCTGACGGAGGGAGCCAGCTTGGAATCGGCGCCGACGGCGATCCACAAATCCCCGGACGGGTCGAAGGCCAAGGCGCCTCCGGGCAATACCAGGGCAGCGCCTTTGTATATGCGGCCCTCGGGAATGGCGAGCAGGATTTTCTCGGACTGCATGTCGAGCTTGCCGGCGTTTACCGTAAACCTGGAAACGCGGAACTCGGGTTTGGCCCATGCGGAGTAATACAGGTACAGCCAATGGTTTGCGGCGAAAGCGGGATCGAGAACGATGCCGTCGAGGCCGGTTTCCGTATCCCCGGTCTGGGCCGCCCGCGCGGGCGAATCGCTGTAAACGTCCAGGCTGCCGACCACGGATACGGTACGGCTGGCGGCTTCGTAGCGTTTCACCTTGCCGTGGCGCTCCACGAACCAGATGTCCACGCCGCCATCGGGCTTACGATCGAAATCGGCCTTGAGGGGTTCATCCAAGGTGGAATCGACCGCCTTGGTGACGATCTTGACGTAACGGAATTCCGCGCGCTGGAAATCCGGGCAATCGGGAATGGACCATTTGGCCGCGACGGGCGAGGCCGCGAACAGGCAAAGCAAAGGCGCAAGCATGCGCCCGGGAATGGATGACACGGAATACCCCCACCGATGGTCGAACCCGCCGCGCGACCGCTCATGCCGGCGCGGCGGAAGACCCAATCTAAGTCCGCTGATGGGGGCGCCGTGGGCGCCGGCGGCACAATCGGAACCGGATCCGGGAGGCAAAGCCCCGGCACGGCGCGGAAGGCCGACCCGGTCTTCCCAGAAAAGCGGAAGGCGGTTTACGGAGAGATGTGGAACCGCGGTGCCTGGATTGAGACACCTGTCGCGGGGGTAACACCGCCGATGCCGGTAACCGCGATCTCCCGCCCGCGCAAATCGAAAATGCGCATGCCTGCAGAGGCCGCTCCCGCGGATGCGCGCCGCCAGGGCCGCACCGCGATATTACCCCCGTTCCAGACTTCTCCGCTCGCTCCCATGCCCGCATGCGACAAGGTCCCGAAGCCCCAGGCATGGTCGTAGGTTTCCGGGCGGTTCTTTTTGAGCAGGGCCTCGGTGTTGGGCATGGGCTGCTTCATCCAATCATGGAAGTGGTTGTATCCGACCTCCCACATGGGCTTGTAGTCGGCGCTTCCCAGCGAGCCGCCGCACAAGTCCGCCGGCACCTTGGCGCCCATGAGGAATGGGGCATGGAATTCCATGCCCGCCAGCAAGCGCCCGCCCGACAGCGAGTAGAGATCGATACCCTGCTTCCAGGCTATCTCGGCCGAGTTGAGTAAACCCCCGATGCCCCATTGGGTATGCATCAGATCGCGGCAGGTTTCCTGGCTCAAGCCGTCCATGAATTTCTTCTGCCCGAACCAATGCGCGATGACCTTGTCCGGGCTGGAAAAGCGCGCCGAGTCCACGGTCATGGGCATGGGGCCGTCCGCGCCCAGGTAGATGTAGGCGGGAAGCCTGCGTTTGTACAGGGCCACGCCTTTGTCGAAGAGCGCCTGATCGTCCTGGAATACGGCGATGGACATGAGGGTTTCCGTCATCACGGTTTCCCAATTCCCGTTGGTACCGGTGCTCTGGCCGTCCTTGACGTTGGGTAGGAAGGCGGTGGTGAGCATGGCGGAGAAACGATCCTGCGAAACCTTTCCCCATTCCGGATAGGTGCTGCGCAGGATTTCGGCGGCGCGCACGAAAGGACCGCCGGTCCAGCCTGCCTGTAGATGGGCGTTGCTCAGGTAATGCGTCTTGAGTACGGCGGACCAGGCATCCAGGATGGCGGCGCACTTTACCGCATGCTGCTTGTCTCCCCCGACCGCCCACAGCAACGCGTGCAGGTAGGCGGCCTGGGAATCGCGCTTCTCGTCCGAGCAGCCGTAGTCGGGATTGCTGGCCGAGCCGCAGCCGACGTCGGCGCGGGGCTTGGGGGTGTAGGCGAGGGAGGCTTCGGGAAGGGAAACCATCTTGACGAACGCGGCCTTCCAGGGCTGGGCGCCGGCGGCGACCTGGGCCTTGGCGTACTCGAGTTCGAATTTATTGTTGAGCACTCCGGGATGGACGAAAGCCTGCACCGCGATGGCGGAAGCCAACAGAAAACCGGTCATTTGCACCCCCATGATAGTCCGATCATACCGCCGGGCGGCGCTTAACGGGGTCCGGGAAAGACCGCTTTTTCGGCCCGGCCCCGCTGCTTTACCGACGGATCCCGAATCCGGGGGAAATCGGCAGGTTACCCTTCCCCGATTCCCAAAAAACGGATCGCGGACTTGAGGACTTCATGGGATTCCGCGCCGCCGTATTTCCCTGGGCCCTAATGCGATCCGACCGCCCTGATGATGGTTTCACAACTGTGAACTCTTTCCGCGCGCGGTCCCGGAAACGATCCGTCCCCTGCGCCGATCCCGGATAAGATATACCAGGGCGGTGGGAGTCAGGAGATTCTGCGTGCCGGACAGGAAGACTTCCCCGCGAGCCTCGGCCGCCCCGATTTTGGCCTTGGCCACGACCTTGGCGCTGGCCTCCCCCAGTAACTCCCAAGTTACCCTGCGGGAAGGCGCTTACGATTGGAAGACCTGGGACGTGGCCGAGACCGCCAACCACGGCGCCGGCGGCCAGAACCTCTCGCGCCAGGTTACCCGGCATTTCCGGACCCTAGTCTTGGAGAACGAATACCTGGTGGTGACCTTGCTCCCGGAATACGGGGCGCGCATCCTGTCCATCTTCTACAAGCCCACCGGCCACGAGCAATTGTTCCAGAATCCCGTGGGCTTCGCGGACGGGATCGGCGCCGGCAGCTTCTATTACAACTGGCTGATGGTGTTGGGAGGCATCTTCCCCACCTTTCCGGAACCCGAGCACGGTAAGACTTATTTATTGCCCTGGAAAAGCGAAATCGTGGAGAACACTCCCGCGCGGGCCGCGGTGGCCATGTCCTTGACGGACGACATCGATTTCCCCGGGCATCCCGGAAAATTCAACCTGGGTGTTACCGGGCTTACCTGCGTTACCACCGTGAGCCTGGAGGCGGGCAAAGCCGCGGTACGCATGGACGTTTCCTTGCGGAACGACAAGGCCCAGGCGGTGCGGTACGAGTATTGGACCTGCCATTCGCTGGCGCCCGGGTCCGCGCCCGGCGACACGCGCGCGCCCAAGAGCACGGAGATCGTGGTGCCCATCGAGCGCTATAGCGTGGGCTACGGGACCGGTGGCATCGATCGCGCGCTGAACGGCGGCCAAGAGTACAAGAACCTGGCCTTCTTCCGCAACTGGCAGGCCGAAGGCATCGCCTATGCCGAACCGGCGGTAACCAAGAAGTGGTGGGGCGTGCTCAACCATGACAACGAGGAAGGCATTTTCCGCATTTCCAGCGACCCGAAGCAGACCCCGGGCCTGAAGTTCTGGACCTGGGGGTATCATGACAGTTACCCCGTGAACGCGCGCGCCCGGCAGTTCATCGAGCTGTGGGCCGGCGCCGGCCATCAATTCTTTTCCCCCGTCCAAATGGCCGCCCGTACCACGAAGTCTTGGAGCGAAACCTATCTCCCCACGGTAGGCCTGCCCGGAGTCAGCGAGGCCAACGAGAACGCTTTGGCCTTTGTGAAGACCGACAAGACCGATTACGACGGAAAGTCCGACGCGGTTTTCACCTACACGGCCGACATCACGGTTGCGGCTCCCGGCGCTCCTTTCCGCGCCGTGCTCACCGGATCGATCGATGGTACGCGCGTGTTGTTGGACTCCCTGATCCGTCCGGATGCGAAATCGGCGACCCATCTCAAGCTGGCCCTTTCCTTGACGCGAATCGGTCCGGGACGTCAGAATCTCAGCTTGGCCTTGAGCGATGCCCAGGGCCATCCCTGGCTGATGGTCCTGACCCCGGTGAACGTCGCCAACGTGGCCTTGGGACTCGCTTCCGAACGCAAGGCGAGCCTGCCGGGCATACCCGCCCCAAGGTTGCCGCGGGGTCTCTGGAACCGGTTCGCGGACCCATACGGTTCCGTTTGGAAGGCCGGGACATCGGCCATGGATGTACAGGGAAGGTGGATAGGATCGGCGCAACCCGCGGCAGGGGTTCCGGTTCCACTGGTATCTCCGCCCACAAGCGCGCTCCCCTGAACCGCAATCGATCTTGAATACGATTCCGCTTGGGAGGAAGCGGAGAAAGTGTAGATATGCACATTATGGAAAAAACCACATATGCCTTCCGGACCCCCACCCTTGCATACGAATCCCGTAAACCCTTCCTGATCATTTCGGAGGAAGGCGATACCATCCTGCACCAGTTGATCCCGGCCATCCTGGAATCGTACGGGTACCCGAGCGTCTGCGCGGGTTCCGATCAGGAGCTGAGGTACGCCCTGTCCACGGGCCAAAAATTCCTGGGCCTGGTCGCCGATGCGCGCGTCTACAACCGGCGCGGTTCGGAATGGGTCCGACGCATCCGCGAGCGCATTCCGGGGTTGCCCGCGCTGCTTATCGGCGGGCATGGTGACAAGGATTCCTTCGACAAGGAACTGGAGGCGGGAGGCCGGGCCGATTTGCTGTGCATTCCCTTCTCGCCCGCCCAGGTGCTGGAGCGCATCGAAGCGCTGATCGCGCATCCCGCGCATTGATTTTATCCGAACCGGCGGTATTCTTGGCATATCCGATTATCCGGCCGCCCTACCCGGAGGTTGTGTTCGCTTCGGTAACATACACGCTACGTGACACAATTGTTAACCCGCTTTCCGACATTGCTTGACAGTATCGCCATCGCCGCCCTTCCGTCTCCCCTGGGATAGGCCCCGATTCCCTGATTGCTGATTTTGTGCCGGTAAAATCGGGGCGCGGATCAAGTCCGTATGGTTACGGCAGAACCCGGTCAACGTCGTGCGCGAGCGCGGGAACCCCGGGGCAATCAACCACTAAGGCGTTCGAGGTCGAGGATTCCCGTCTTACCCGGGGAATCGAAATGGATTACGCCTGGACGGACCTTACCCGCATTGGCCGCGAATTTGCGTAGAGGAGGGATATCGCGCGGACCCGCGCCCGAAAACCTGGAGGAAAGCATGGTGAGGACCTGGACACCCTCGCAAACCGGAGAATATGCAATGCACGAGCGTGGTTTTATCATCGACATGGACGGCGTCATCTACCGGGACTCGATCCCCATACCCGGAGCGGTGGATTTCATAAACCGGCTGGTGCGCGAAGCGATCCCCTTCATGTTCGTCACGAATAACAGCCAACGGACACGCCGCGACGTTTGCTTCAAGCTACGCAAGATGGGGATGCAGGTGGACGAGGGGCATATCTTCACATGCGCCATGGCCACCGCCCGCTTCATCTCCGAGAAGAAACCCAACGGCACGGCCTACGTGATCGGCGAGGGCGGGCTGCTGCAGGCGTTGCATATCAACGGGTATACCGTAGTGGAACAGGATCCGGATTTCGTGATCGTCGGAGAGGGCCGTACCTTGAGTACGGAGACCGTCGAGAAGGCGGTGAACATGGTACTAGGCGGGGCCAGCCTGATCGCCACCAACCTCGATCCCAATTGCCCCACCCGCTCCGGTACGCGTCCCGGCTGCGGCGCCATCGTATCCATGCTGGAAAAAGCCACCGGCATCCAGGCCTTCAGCGTGGGCAAGCCGAGTCCGGTAATCATGCGTATGGCCCGCAAGCAGATGGGTCTGCGCACGCGTAACGTAACGGTCATCGGCGATACCATGGAAACCGATATCCTGGGCGGGGTCCAGCTGGGGTACCGTACCTTGCTGGTACTTTCCGGCGGCACCCGGCAGGAACACCTGGCGCGTTTCGCCTACCGGCCCGATCGCGTCCTCGCCAGCATCGCGGAATTGAATTCGGAATCCGATTGGCTTTCCGAAGTACTGGCGCGCGACCAGGCGCAGGTCCTACCGGGGGCCGCGGCGTCCGGCGCGCTCCCGCAAGCACCTCCCCAGGACGCGTTCTTCTTCGCCCTCGCGGCCCTCGCCGCGCGTTGATCCCGGAAATCGCCCACCCATCCCCCGGGCGATCGCCGCGGCCGGCCCCGGCCCCACCTGGGCCGCGCCGCGGTTAGCTTCCCTTACGTCCGATCCCTTGCCGGTGCGCCACGCGCGCGTACCTGGACCGGCCCGCACGAAATCGCTTCCCTCCCCCTCCGCGGCGGATTAAAATAAGCCACCGATGGGAATCCCTTCCGAAACCCCCACCCCGGGGAAAAACTCCGCCTGGGGGCTGGTGCTTCTATGCTTGATCGCGGTCACCTTGCGGGTGGCGATGGTGGCCTGGAACCGCGACGCCAACGACGAGCATTTCACGGTCATCCGGCTTATCCTCGACCAGCATCGCTTACCCTTAAGGGACGAGTGCTGGGAATGTTTCCAGCCCAAGGCCTACCATGCCGCCGTGGCCGCGGTCCTGGCCTGCTTGGGGAAATCGGGAGCCGGCAACGAGAGCCTGCTGCTGGCGGGCGGCCTGTTGAATCTGATTGCCGGAGTGGCCACCCTCGCGCTCGCGGGTACGGCCATCCATCGCTATTCCATCGGCGGACCTTGGCTCAAGCTATCCGCCTTCGGGCTGATGGCGCTGAATCCCGCCCTGGTGGGAATAAGCTCTCAAGCCACCAATGACGCCTTCGCGATCCTGTTTTCCACCGCGGCCCTGATAGCGGCCGGACGTTTTCTGGAGCGGGCCCGGCCGTGGCCCTTTCTCGCCATGGCTGTGTGTGCCGCCTTGGCCATCGCATGCAAGACGAATACCCTGGTGACGGCAATGGCCATTTTCGTGGCGCTGGTCGCCAAAGCCATCGTGGTCGCGCAGCGGAATGGACCTGTCAGCGTAAGTGTAGGCGAAGCAGCAGCCACGCCGGAAGGGCACGGGAACGCCATGCACGCGTTTGGCTTCGCCCTCGCGGTGGCCGCCCTTTCCATCGCGAATCCGCTCAACCAATACTCCGCTAACCAGCGCGCTTACGGGACCCCGTTGGCATTGAACATGGAGCGGAACCCTTCGCCCCCGTGGTTCGCAACCGCAACGGGGAATTTCCGGCCCGGCATCCTTTCCGTAGCGGGCGGGTTCTTCACTTTCCGGCTCGCCGATTTGCTGGAACATCCCAGGTTGGATAACGGCAAGGACGAATACGCGACCAACCGGACTTCTTTCTGGACCCTACTGTATGGGCGCGCCCATTCGCTGCATTACGACAATTGGCCCCAAACCTGGCGCACCGAAGGCCGCCAGGGTTTCCGGCTTACGCGCGCGATTTTCCTGCTGGCGTTGTTGCCCACCGCCATGGTGGGCTGGGGTGCGATCAGGGAAAGCCGTATCGTGGTCGCGGGACTGCTGCAGAGGAATGGGAAGGCTCTTGGCGACGTCGGTTACGGATTGGCAACGCTATGCATGCTGGGATACCTGGCCTTCGTTGCCTTGTACGCGTACCTGTACCGGGATTTTTCCGTGATGAAAACCATCTTCCTCTACCCCGCCCTGCTCGCCTTACCGCTTTGCTACCTGCGCGCCGGCGAGGCGCTGCTCATGCGCCTGGGCCGATTCCCCTGGGCGCCGCGCGCGTTCGCGATCTGCATCGGGAGCCTGCTCGGCCTCTACGCCCTGGAGATCCTTTCCATGATCCGGCTGCTGGCCGGCCAACCCCATCCTTTTTAGCCTCAACCCATACCCGCAACAGCGATGGCGGGCGCAGCCCGGTTTCTTGGGCTATCTTTCGGAACGGAGGCGCGCATGACGATCGGGTTCGGCTACCGGGCAAAAGGAATTGGTTTAAGCGTAAGCCTGCTGGCCTTAGTCGGCTGCCTGGGCCCCGACAACGAGACCTCTACGGTGAAAGCGGCATGGGATGAATTCCGTTTTCCGGTGATGAAAGCGGGCGAGTCCTGGACGGTCGAGGAATCGGCCGCCGCGTTCCATGGCGCCGTGGCCACGGTCAGGATTCTGAAGGATACCGTGGTCGAGAACGAAGAGGCCTATGTGGCAAGCCTGACCGTGGTGGTTCCGGAATTCCTGACCGGCAACCTGGACACGGTGCGGCATTTCACCCAAAGCGGCCGCATCTACATGCGCAAATCGGATCAGGAAACCGTCTATGAAACCGCGACGGCGGCCTCGGACGTGACCTTCCGGGGAGATACCGCCGCCACTGCTTACCGCCTGGAGTCGGAAACCCTCTCGAAAATGACGGGTAGCGCACCGGTTACCCTGAAGCCGGGCCTGGCCTGGACGGTTACCGCCCTCCGCACCCGGAAACTGGTATGGTATTTCGGCGGGAACGTGGGCGGGAACCGGGACACCGTGACTACGGAGACCCGCGATTATAAAACGGGACCGGCCTCCCAGGTGATCGTCAAGGCCGGGAGTTTTCCGGCCCTGGAGATCGATTGGAAGGTGCGGGAGTCCGGCGCGGCTACCACCAGCTGGTTCAGCGAGGCGGCCAAGGCCACCTTGCGGCAAATCGATGTCACGGACGGCGAGGCCGACACCACCGAACTGGCTTCGCTGAGCCTGCTCTAGCCCCAGGCGGTCAGGGCCGCAGCGATCGGACCACGCCTCCATCCATCTCGAACAGGTCTCCCCCGCCCCCGGCTCCGTAAACCAGGCGCCCGCCTTGGCGACGCCATCCGGTTCTAACGCCTGCGCGTTGCGCCATTGATTGCTCCGCCCTGGGGCTAAGGCGCCCATTCCTTTTTTCCTTCCTGTCCCCGTCCGCATTCCCGATCGCCACCGGTGTAATTTCCCCATCGCTAAGGATGAAAAGCGAGACCCCGGGTTGGGATTGGGTGAACTCCAAGGTTATTCCCGCGCCGCTGGCGGTTACCGTGTGCTCGCCCTTGATCTCGCCAAGCTTGCCCGCGGCTTCCATATCGTCCCAGACGGCGTCGGAGGGAAAGGCGGGCTTGCCGGATTTTTCCCACACGCGGAAGCAATTGTTGTGGGTGCGATCGACCCCGTAGCGCTGGGTCTGGAGCTTGCCCGAGGTGAACGGGAAACCCGACACCGTGAGCTTGACCTTATCCAGGTATGCCTGGGCGATATCGTCGCCGTCCCCACGGTTATGATCGTAGACCAGGATTTGCAATTGCTTGCGGGCCTTGTCGTAGGTGGCGAAGGCGTTGAGTCCGGGCTCGGCTTTCGTTCCGCCCGCCACGTTAACCAAGGTGTCGGAGAGCATGCCCATCATTTGGAAAGCCAGGAAGGAGGGCTTGCGCGCGTTGCGCTGCCGCAGGATCATGCCCATGGGACCGAATGCCAGGGCATGGGTGTTGTCCCATTCTTCCCAGAGATCGGAAATGACCCAGAAGGCCGCCACGTCCGGCGCGGGTACACCGTTGTTCTGATCCGGAAACATGCTGTGCGCGACCTTGGCCACGAAGGAGGCCCCGATCTCGCTGTTGTAGGTATCGCCGCCCTTGTAACTGGTGTTCCATTCGGTGAGGAAGTTCTTGAGATGGAGGCCCGGGTACTTGGCCTCTTTGGCGGCGATGCGCTGGTAGGTACGGGTATGCGCGCCCACGATGCTGGCCTGGCCGCTTTGGCCGGGGTAGGTATGCCAGGAGGCGAAGTCGAGCTTGACCCTGCCCTTGGCCGGATTGGCGTAGTTCTTGGTCATGCAATGATCGATGAAATCGTCCATCCACGCGCCTTCGGAGATGGCGATGGAAGGCCCGCCGACTTTGGCCTCCGGTATGGCCGCGGTAAGGCCTTCCACGGCGTAGTCGTACAGCTTGAAGTAATCCTCCTTGCTGCCGCTCCAGAAGATGGCCAGGTCGGGCTCGTTCCAAACCTCCCAATACCAATCGGCTACGGTAGCGGCGCCGTAACGGTCGGAGACGTGTTTGGCGATTTGCCGGCATAGTTCGCGCCATTTATCCCAATCTTTGGGCGGAGTGATGTTGCCGGGGGAATTGTTGTACCAGCCGAAGGATTTGCTGCCGCTGGCCAGGGCGGCGGGCATGAAGCTGAGCTCGACCAGGGGCGCCATGCCCACCTTGACGATGTAGTCGTAGATGGAGTCGAGGTTCTTCCACTCGTAGGTAACTTGCCCGTTAACCTCCTTGTAGATGCCCACGTCCTCGTCGAAGATGCCGTGGGCGCGGATACGTTTCATGCCCAGCTCGCGGGCGGCCAGGGCGTAATGGTCCTTGAAGTTGAGACCGGGCTGGGCCGATTTCAGCGTCATATAGATATGGCAGGAGCCTACGCCTTCTTGCCAGAACTTTTTGAGCGGCCCGATAGGCTTGGCGACATCCACGGACATGGCATAGTCCGTAGCATGGATGGGAACTGCGGTCACGAGAATGAGGGATGAAAGGGCGAGAATTGGGCGGATACAATGGCAAAGCACGGAATACCTCCTGGTATTCCCTCCCCGCTCCCAAAATGCGGCCTTTGGGAGTAATCGGCCCGGCATTTCGGGACATCCCGGCCCTCAGACATGTTGAGGGTTACGGCTGGGGCCCCAAAAATCGGCGGAAAAATTCGGCGATTTACGAATTAAGGTTGTCATATCCGATTGAGTTTTTAACGGATCCGATTATTGTCTACCGAAAAACGGGAGAAGTGATTTCTTTTACCGGT
>JAHFCH010000264.1 GCA_023249635.1 Fibrobacterota bacterium | reverse complement strand
GTAGTACGGCGCTTGCATGTGGCGCAAAAGTTTGGGCGGAACCACTAGTGAATTCCAGGACGCCGGATCCCGGTGTCACGCCAGTCAGCGATCCGAAATTCCAGTCCGCAGAGGTACTTATCGTACTGGAACCGAAATCCAGAGTGCCGCCCGAAAAGCTTGATGCGGCGATGACATGGGATAAGCCGGTTCCGTACTTGAGGGTTCCCGCGGAGATGTCGAATCCGCTCCCGGCATTAAGATTCCCCAGTATTTCAACCGTACCTGCTCCCGATTTCGCGAGATGGATGTGGGAGCCGCTCCGGGGCCTGAAATATTGGACGCCCGAGCCGGCGGTGAAGCCGATGGTGCCCGCCCCGGTCAGCAGGTTGAGCCCGGTGAAGTCGCAGCCTTTGAGTACCGCATTTACGGTATTGGATTGCACCGTCATCTTTGCCGAGTTGGCGGTGTATATGGAATCGACGCTATGCGTGGTCCCCGAGGCGCCCCAGTCCCAGGTGCCTGCCGAAACCAAGTTGAGCTGCCCAGCCGTCAACGGAGTGGTGACGATGCTGACCTTGGCGGAAATGGTGGCATAATTGTTAACGGTGCCGATCTTCGCCCCCGATTTAGGGATGAAACTCGAGGTGGTCGAGCCAGTCGGGTTGAACTCGATGGTTCCGCTCGATGCCGTCAGCCCCATGGTGTTGTTGAAGGTAAGGTTTCCATTGCCGATGGAAAGCGTATTGGATCCGAGGCTGAAGGTGCCGGTATACCCGGTGAAATCCATGGAGTTCACGTTCAAGGTTCCCGATAGAGTCGCATTGTTGTCCGCATTCGGGCCCGCACCGTTGAAGGACAGATCCTCCGGGCTGGCCAGCCCCACGCCGGCGCGAAAATCATCGAAGACCGCGGTGGAATTCTGACCTTTGCCGCAATGGAACAAGGCTATGTCCGGCGTGGTGGAGGCGGATTGCGGTGAAAGCGCCGAGCCGATTTGTGTCCAGGCCTTGTGGAGGCCCGTGCGGAAATATCCCGAGTAGCTGGATCCGTTCTTCACCATGCGCAGCCATACCGGCAAGTTCACGGGGCCACCCGCGCCGTAGAATGTCTCAAGTTCGCCTGCGTTGCCGCTCACATCACATGCGAACTCAGGAGTGCCGTTGTTAAGGCCCACCGTGCAATAGCCGCCTGAGGAAAGGCTGGTCTGGCTCGTTGCCAGCAGGATACCGTCCCTGCCCGCCGAAGAGACGAGCTTGACCCGGACGTCGCGTAAACCATCGCTGTTGGATGAAGCTCGGTATATGGAAACGAATTCGTTGGCGCTGCCCCAAACGTCGCTGCCCGAACCGGAAAGCAGGATACGGCCGCGGGTGGCATCTTCGTTATGGGAACCTGTAGGCCCGTAGTTGTCATGGTCGTAAAAGGTCCAGGCGCCGCCGAGCGTGGCGGCCGGGAAATCGTCGTCTTCACTGGAAGCGGGAGGGGCGCCTTCCCCGCCGGGCATGGCCGTCCAGTTATACGTCTTGTTGGCGTCAGTTGACGAGAGTACGGCGTTGGGATTCCAGAAATAGCCCGAACTGAAGGTCCACCCCGAGTTGGATCCGGAATTTGTGGAACGGGTGGCGACGCCCCCGCCGTTCGAACTCGCGTTACTGTACCCGATATTGGCATTATCGGCGTACAACTTTCCGGTTACCGTCAGCGTCCAACTCCCGCCCGGGCTCAGGCCCAGCGAGCTGGCGCTGCGGCCGTAGAAATGTGCATCACCTGCCACGGTGATCGTACGGCCGGCCAGGTTCGTGATGCTACCGGAGACGCCATCGTCGATTACGAAATCTCCGTTGATGCTGGGGTTCCGCGCATTCAAATCGAGGACGCCGTCGAACTGGGTGAAGGCCGCCATGGTCGGATTGTTTGTCAAGAATTTCAGGGTGGATGCGCCCGTATGCAGGACGGGCGGCAGGGTCTGGCCGCTCGAGGGCGTGAGATTCTGGGTCCCGGATGCGCCATTGAATTCCAGGTCGCCGTTGCCCGAAATCGTGCCCACGCTGGCCACGTTCACGTTGCCCTGCGCATGCAGGTGGCTGGTTCCGAAGTTAAGAGTGCCTCCAGCCGATCGGAAATCGTGCACGTTGATGTGGGCGCCCGTGCCCAGGTTAAGCGTTCCGGTGGTGTGCACGATGCTGTCCACCGTTCCGCCGTTACCCCCGATGGTCACGGTCCCGGCCCCTGAGGATACCTGAACCATTGCAAAGCCTCCCGTGGCCGGGAGGTAGACCGTGGACGAGCCCGTGCTTGTCATGGTGATCGAACCCGAGCCCGCGAGATTTCCGAAGCGGAAATCCGCGATGGTTCCCGAAATGGTCACGCTACCGGTGATGGTAAGGACGCCCGGATAACCGCTCTGAATGATGATGCCGCCGATTGTAGGGCTGGTACTGAGATTGCAATTGGCGGTTCCCGAACCACTGAATACCGCGGTATCGCTGCCTGTGGAAGGCGCGCCGCTGGGACTCCAGTTGCCGGCGGTGCTGAAGGTGGAGGAGCCAGCGGAAATCCAGGTCTTCTGCGTCGCCAGCGCAGGAATTGCAGTAAGCGCGGCGATGAAGCCAGCCCATAGGGTACCACGTAGGTTTCCCAATGGGGAAACCGCGTTTCGTTTGCGCACTGGGTTTGGACGCGACATCAATGGCCTCAAAAACCCGTCTCCGGATCTGTTCAAGTTTAAGGGCCGGCGAATGGGTCCGAAAATGGATAAATGCGCGATTCGTGATCCTGATCAAACCGCTGTAGGGAGCGAACTTAAAGCATGTGAACCCGTGCGGAATTCGCGGTCGATCGCGGTACTGTTCGGGAAGGCCCTTGACCCCGGGCGATACCAGCTCCTACACTAAGAGATTGCGCTCGCGTCAGCATCCTGAAACCCGCCGTTATCCTGCTAAGTCCCTATAAGTTCCCCTGAAACTTCCGCGTTAATCGGGACCAGGGACCGGTATTTCTGGGTAGCTGGCCCGAAAAGTATATCTTCAGGAAATGGCCCTTTTATCGGGGGGGCCGCGGCGGCCGGCCGCACGGAGGTTCATGCTCTTCAAATGGCTGCCTTGGAAATACATGGTCCGTCGCGTGGCCCGCCATCACGGTTTCCTCGATCCGATCATGATCATGTCCCGCCTGGGCAAGTTCGCCCAGCCTTCCGAAGTCGGCGAGCCCATCGAATTGCTGCGCGCCGGCCTGGTGTTCCACGCCCGCGGCCTCATGAACACGCGCGCCATCCAGAACAACCTGGATTGGATTTGGCCCTATTGGGTGGAACGCCAATTCAATCCGCGCGATTCTTCCTTCATCCCGCGCGCCTTTTCCATCAGTCATATCAACTTGTCGCATCGCAATTGGACCGCGGTCGGCGTGCCCGATTCGCCTTACCTGCCCATAGTCGATCCCAGCGGTTTATTGACGCCGTATTACGATGGCTGGTCGCTGGACGCCTGGATCATCCGGGACGATGGTTCTTCTCTGCTGCCTTCCAAGGCCCGCGGAATTTCCCAGTCGCTTAAGCTGGAACCCAATGGAATCGCGGTCGAAACCGCTATCGGGGACGAGGTGATGCGGTTGCGATCCCGCGTGGAAGCCTTCCCGGAAGGGCCGGCCGGACAATGCCGCCAGCGGCTTATGGCCCGCAGCGATAGGCCCGCCTGGCTGGCCGTCTCGGTGCGTCCCTACAATCCCGAAGGCGTGAGCTTCATCCATGATATCGCCTTGTCGCCCGATCGCTCCGGCTGGTCCATCGATGGCTTCCCCGCGGTGCGTTTTTCCGAGGCGGCCCAGCGCCATTTCGCCTCCGAATACCATGTCGGGGACGTATTCCACATGTTGGAGGAGCTGGATTCCCCGGGACGGGATTCCGTGCATTGCCGGGTGGGTTTGGCCACGGCGGCGGCGCTGTTCCCGCTCACCCCGGGTACGGAGAAAATCCTCGACCTGACGATAGAGCTATCCGGGGACAAGGAAACCCCCAAGCAATTCCCGCACAGCAGTCCCGCCAAGCCCTGGACGCCGGCTCTGGAAGGCCTCTCGCGGATGGAAATCCCCGACGCCCATATGGCCTTTCTGTACGAGGCCGCCCTGCGCAGCCTCTTGCTGCATTCCCCCGGGGACGTATTCCCGGGACCGTATACTTATAAGCGTTTCTGGTTCCGCGACGCTGCTTTCATACTGGACGCCATGCTGGCCGCCGGCATGGCCGATAGGGTCGAGCGCACCCTCGACCAATTCCCGTCGCGCCAGACGCTGGGGGGATATTTCCTCTCCCAGGAAGGGGAGTGGGATTCCAACGGCGAGGCGTTGTGGATATTGCGGCGCTGGTGCGAGACCACCGGAAAGCCGCCCAAGCCCGCCTGGATCCCGTCCATCATCAAGGCCTCGGATTGGATCGCCCGCAAACGCATCGTAAAGCATAAGGATGCCCGCGTGCTGGGATTGTTCCCCGCGGGCTTTTCCGCCGAGCATCTGGGCCCCAATGATTTCTACTACTGGGACGATTTCTGGGGCGCGGCGGGCCTGCAGGCCGCTGCCTGGCTACTCGAGGCCGCCGGGCGGATCCCCGAGTCCCGCCTGGCCCGCGAGCGTTCCGCCGATTTCCTCGCCGCCATCGATCGCAGCATCACCGCGGCCCAGGCCGCCGGTAAGCATGCGGGCGCCTTACCGGCTTCGCCCCTGCGAAGGATGGACTCCGGCGCCATCGGTTCCATCGCCGCCAGCTATCCGCTTAAACTGTGGCCCGGGGACGATCCGCGCATGGTCGCGACGCTGGAGTTCCTGCTCTCCGATTGCATGTTCAAGGGCACCTTCTTCCAGGACATGATCCATTCCGGCATGAACGCCTACCTCACCTTGCATATGGCGCAATCCCTTATCCGCGCCGGCGATCCCAGGGCCTTCCAGCTTATCAAGGATACGGCCGCGGTCGCTTCGCCCACGGGTCAGTGGCCCGAGGCCATCCATCCCCATACCCTCGGTGGATGCATGGGGGACGGTCAGCACGTGTGGGCCGCGGCGGAATGGGTATTGATGATGCGGAACCTGTTCCTGCGGGAAGAAGAGCGGGTGCTGGTGATCGGATCCGGCATTCCGGAGGAATGGCTGGCGAGCGGGAGCACGCTCGCTTTCGGCCCGGGGCCTACCAACTTCGGACCCGTACGCGTGGTAATCGTGCCCATGGCCAAAGGCTTCCGCGTGGCCTGGGATGCTTCTTGGCGGACGCCGCCCATGTGCGTGGTAGTCCAATTGCCGGGACGCAAGCCGGTGACCGTGACCGACTCCCACCAATTCAGCGTTGATGTTACGGAGACTTCCTTACCGATTCCCGAACCCATCGACGGGATTCCCGCTAAGGCTTGATTCCATCCGGATCAAAACCGGCTCGCCTTGGGGACGAGCCGGTCGAGTGCGCGCTTGTAAAAATGAAACGCGCCGGAGACAGACGAAGATTGGCGGGTTTTGGGGACCCGGTCTCCTACTCCTAGTCTATCATTTTCCCGCTACCGCGACAAACATTTTCAGGGCCCATTGAGCTTTATCACCTGGGCGCGTCCGCCGTCCCCGGCATCCTGGAAAGCCACGAAAACGGTACCGCTTTTCCCGATTGCCAGAGAGATGAAACTGGCGCGGCCCTTGGAGAATCCGGGCAGGCAGGCGGGCGTCCACGCGCTATTCTCGAATTTCATGACCGTGATCCGTCCCGCCCGGAAATCGTCCGAGTAGGCCAGGAAAGGCACTCCGCGGCCGTCGACCGCAAGGGCGAAGGCTTGGGCCGAGCCCTCGCTGAAACCGGCAGGGCCTACCGCGACCCAACTGGTCGTCCCGCTGGCCAAGACCGAGCTCTTGAAGCCGGCGCTTTTGTCCGCGAAGCCCACGTAGAATTGGTTGGCGGGTGAAACCGCCAGCGGTAACACGCCGGGCGCGGCCCGTGATAACGCCGCGGTTACGTCCCCGGTGGTATTCCAGCTCTGGCCGTCGAAGGCCATTACGGTGGGCGAAATGCCGCCGAAGGCGCCGCTGGCCAGGCAGGGTTGGTTGGACTTGGTGAACGCCAGGGATAGGGCCCCGGAGGCATTGGTGGAAAAACCGGGCAGACCCACCTGGGCCCATTTGGAGCCTTCCAGGCGCCGCACGGAAACGCGGCCCGCCTTGGCGGAATCGTTGTAGGCCAGATAGGGGATGCCCAATCCGTCCATCGCGAAGGCCATGAACTCGGCCTTGGCATCGGTTACCGCGGGCCCTCCCACCGAGGTCCAGTTGTTGCCGTCGAAGGCCTTGACCGTTAGCCGGTTCCCCTGCTCGCCGTCTCCCATGGCCAGGTACGGCATCTCCCCGGGGCCGATGCGCAGATCGCAACAGGTGTAGGGCGCTATCGCGGACGGCTTGCCCTTGGATACCCAGGCGCCGTTCTCGAGCGCCACCACCTTGGGCAGATTGCGATCCGCAAGGGTCTTGCCTTGATCGACGAAGGCGAGGTAGGGCTTGTCCGTGGCATCCAGCGCCAGGGACAGGTACGAGGCTACGCTGTCGGAAACGTTGCCTTTGGCCAAGGGAAGCGTGGACGCTATGTAGGTAACCGTTTTGCCTTCGCTCAAAGGCCCTGGCATGGCCTGCTTTACCGCTTCCACGGCGAAAGTATACGTCAGCCCATTCTCCAGATTGCCGACCGCATAGGGCGATTTCACGTTCGCGATCTTTAGACCGTTCTTATCGACGCTGCTCCCCTGGGTGTAATAAATGTTGTACTGGGTCGAGGCCGGTACCTCATCCCAACGCAAGACCACCTTGTCCGGCGAGGCCGCGGCGGAGACGTTTTGCGCGGGCCGCATGGGCATCGCGTGCTGCAGGGCGCCCACGTCGGAACGACCGTCGGCGTTCTGGGCCAATACTATCAGGGAGTAGTAAATGTCGTTGCTAAGGCCGCCCAGGGCCAGGCGGGGATCCTTCACCGCGATCTTGGCGTCGTTGGTATCCACCGAGCCCCCGGCCTTGTAGAATACCGTGTAGCCCGCCGCGCCGGGAACCGGAGCCCATTCCAGATCCACGGCGCCATCCTGCATGGCGGCCTGGATGCTGTCCGGCGCGGCCAGGGGCATGAGGGTAACGGTATCGCCCACGAAGGATTCTATGCCGGCGTTCGCCGAGACGACGCGCAGGGAATACGTGACCCCGTTTACGAGACCTTTGATCTGCGCCGGGGATTGCCCAACCGTAGCCTTCAGGGGCGCATCTTTACCGGTCCAATAGTAGATATGGTAGGCGGCCGCTCCCTCGGCGGATTTCCATTGCAGACTGGCGCGCCCGGTGCCCGCCACCGCTTTGAGTTCCGAGGCCGTACCCATGGGAATGGTCCACGCATCCGTGCTCGGGTCCGAGCGTCCCGCGGGAACCGCGCCCTGAACGCGCGCGGCATAGCGCGTTCCGTTCTCCAGGCCCGGGATGGTATCTGGGGAGCGGCGGTTCTCGCGCTTGGTGGCGT
>JAHFCH010000263.1 GCA_023249635.1 Fibrobacterota bacterium | reverse complement strand
ATGGCGGCGGAAATCAAGGAGGGCGGCATCCTGGACGGCATGCTGCGGGACCGCTACCGGAGCTGGGACAGTGGCCTGGGAGCCCGGATTGAAAACGGCATGGCCGATTTCCGCGAGCTGGAACGATGGGCCCTGGACGCCCCTGAACCCCAGGTGCTTTCGGGGCGTCAGGAGAAGTACGAGTCCCTGCTGAATTCATACTTGTAACCGCGGCTTGGCCGGAATCCACGCTTCCGGCGATTCCGGCCTTTCCCTGATCCCCTCCTCCGTCCGTAATCTGGGGATACCGGCGGAATTTGCGGCTCCGATTCCCGATTACGGCCCACTTACC
Organism: Fibrobacterota bacterium; assembly: GCA_023249635.1. GTDB lineage: Bacteria > Fibrobacterota > Fibrobacteria > UBA11236 > UBA11236 > Chersky-265. The sequence continues at coordinate 7,188 of JAHFCH010000263.1, read as the reverse complement.
CGTTCCCCCGCGGCCTGCGGTCATGCTACACTTGAAAGGCCCGGAGTCCCGGGATTCCATGTTGGGTAGCACCGATGAACGCAAACACGGATGACTTGCTTGGAAGGATCTTCGATTTCATCGGAGATCCCATCTTCGTCAAGGATCGCACCCATCGACTTTGTCTCGTCAATCAAGCCATGTGCATCGCCCTGGGCAAGACCCAGGAACAGTTGATGGGCATGGGTGATGACGACCTGTTCGACAAGGAAGAGGCCGACTTCTTCCGCTCCCGTGACGAAAAGGTTTTCCTGAGCGGCGAAGAGGACGTGGTCGAGGAGACCTTCACGCCCCACGGAAGTTCGGAATCCCGTACCGTGCTCACGCGCAAGCGTCTATACGTCGATCCCGCCGGCAACCAATTCATCGTCGGGGTGTTCAAGGACATCACCGATATCAAGCGCGCCGAGGCGGCATTGCAGAAGGCCAACGAGACCCTAGAAGAGAAGGTACGCGAGCGCACCGAGGAACTTCAGCATGCCAACGCCGACCTGGAATCGCATATCGAGCATCTGCGCCGCCTCAACCTGGCCCTGGAAGAAAAGACCCGCATCGAGAGCGAACTGGAAGCCGCCAAGAAAATCCAAACCCATTACGTGCCCGAGACCCCGGATATCCCCGACATGGCCTTGCACGGCGTCTGCCTGCCCGCGCGCGAAATCGGCGGCGACTATCTGGATTATTTCCAGAACCGGCACGGGGATTGGGTCATCGCCATCGCCGATGTTTGCGGCAAGGGCATCCCGGCTGCCATGGTGATGACCTCTTTACGTTCCTGTATGCGTTCCGAAGGGCGGCGCGCCACTTCCTCCCGGGATCTGCTCATCGCGGTGAATCGGCTCATGTGCGAAGAGCTGGAAAGGGAGATGTCTTTCATCACTTGCCTGTGCCTGATCGTTTCCAGGGACGGCGACAGTTTCAACATGAGTCGGGCCGGGCATCCCAACCTCGTCTCCTTCGGGGGTGCGACCGGGCATCCGGGATCAATCCACTCCAAAGGCATCGCCCTGGGCATGTCCACCGAAGCCGATTTCGCCGTCCGCCTGGAAGAGGTGACCCTGCCTCTGAATGCGGGAGATCGATTCTTCGCGTTCACCGATGGCGTCGACGAGGCCATGGATTCCGACCTGCGCCCCTATGGCAAGGAACGCCTGTTCCGCGTGTTGGAAACCCGCGGCCGACAGCCGCCTACAGGCCTCATCAAAGACGTGCTCGCCGACGTGCGCAGGCACTCGAAAGACCATCAGCAATTCGACGATATGACCTTGTTCTCGTTGGAAAAAATCCGCTAGCCCCGGCGGACCCCTCCCCATTTTATCTCCGTTTTTTCCCGGGAAACGTACCCGTTGGTACGCTTTGCGCCGGTAGCGGGAAGGTTTCCCCCTATAAACAAAGGACCTGGTCGAAGGCACCGGGCCGCCCTTGGCCGCCCTCGGGATATTTTTCCTTCCATCACAAGGCGTGGCGACGGGAGAGTCGGCCGCCGCGCCGCATACACGATGGGGGTTCACATGAATCGCATGATACGGTTCGCATTTGCTTCGCTTCTCTGCGCGGCCATGGGAAGCATGGCGGCTACGGTTTCGGGCACGGTACGTACGGGAGGCGGGGTCATCGGGGGCGGGGGCGGCACGCCTGTGCCGGGCGCCAAAGTGGTGTTGATCGGTTTGGGCGGCACCGGGGGAGGCGCCGTGCAGACCCGCCTCGATTCCGTAACGACGGACGCGCAAGGCGCGTATGCCTTCCCCAAGGCCACGACGGGATTCCGTCGCCTGGTGGCGAGCAAGACCGGCCTCTCGGACGGTAACGGCGCGGCCAACGTGGCGAACGATACCGGCCATTACACCGTGAACATCAACATGCAGGAAGCCCCGCGCACCGGTCCCGGCAAGGTGATGGGAACCGTACGGCGCGGATCGGCGACCGGTGCTGCCGTCGCCGGCGCTACCGTAGTATTGACGCGCGGGTTCACCGGCGGAGGCAACGGTGCGGACTCTGCCAAGACCGACGCCCAAGGCCATTACGCCTTCGATAGCGTGGCGGCGGGCAATGTCACCCTGCGTGTCACGGCAACGGGCTACCAGGCCGGGAACGGCAATGCCAACGTACCGGCCGGGGATACCGCCACGGCGGACTTCGCGCTCATGCCGCTCAACGCGGCCGGCTCCATCACCGGCAAGGTGACCAAGGCCTCGGACGGAACGCCCATCGCGGGCGCCCAGGTGATCCTGTCCGGACAGGGAGGACGCGGCGGCGGCGCGGATACCGCGACCACCAACGCCCAAGGCGTCTACAGCTTCGATAGCGTAAGCGTGCAGACCAACCACACCTTGACTGCCAAGGCGACGGGCTTCGAGACCTCCGTCAATGCCAACGTGGATGTAGCCCTCGATCAGCATGCCGTGGCCGACTTCGCTCTCGTGGCGGCCGGGACCGATCCCACCCACGGTAACATCAATGGTACGGTGAGCGATATCGGCGGAAAACCCCTGGCCAATGCCCGGGTGATCCTGGCCCGTGGCGGCGGAGGCCAGCAAGGCGGCGCGGTCGACACCGTGCAGACCGATGCCCAGGGACGCTTCTCGTTCACCGGCCTGACCGCCCAGGCGAATTACCGTCTGACCGTGTCCCTGACCGGATTCCAGACCGGCACCGACGCGAACCTCGACGTGGTGGCCGGGCAGACCGCCGTCTCCAACTTCACCTTGCTTTCCGCCTCGGGCATCCTGTCCTCGGGCAAGACTTCGGCTTTTCCGCGTATCGCGGCGCGGGCCGCCGGTCGGTTGACCTTGGCTTATCCGGCCTCGGCTACCCTGGGCCGGTTGATGCTGTACGATGCGCGCGGTTCCCTCGCCTTCGCGGGCGCGGTCGCCGCGGGTTCGACTTCGATGGAAATCCCGTGCGGCAGTGGCGCGGGATACGTGGTGATCGAGAGGGACGGCCGGGTGGACCGTCTTCCCGCCATCGCGTCGCGCGCGGCGCCTTGACGGATGCCGGGGGGTATCCCTTGGGCGTCCGCCGCGTTCCCAAAATGGCGGCTGCCTTCGGGACGTTCGCGGAAGCGAGGCCGCTTACGTCCCGTTTCGCGGGCCGGCCGTAACCGGGCCGGTCCGCTCCCATAATGCCGCGGGCGCATATCGCCCCGCGCGCATATCTTGCCGATGTGAAAAATCCCCTGCCGCATTCCCCACGCGCTTCGGCAAACCGCCGCCGCGCCTTCCTGTTTCTGCTTTTGCCCCTGCTGGCTTTCACTATCGCCCAGGCGCGCTTCCCGGTCATCGGTTACTTCGCCAGCTGGAACGGCGCCGCCGACGCCATCGCCTACGGTAAGCTCACCCATATCAACTATTCCTTCGCGGGGACCGGGGGCGACGGCGCCATTGGGAGCGTCGATGAAGGCCAATTGCGCGACGTCGTATCGCGGGCGCACCAGGCCGGGACGAAGGTAGGCATCGCCATCGGGGGGTGGGGCGCCGATCAGGCCTTCGTCGCCATGGCCGCAACCCAGGCGGGCCGGGATCGCTTCGCGGCCAACGCCTCCGCCTTCTGCGATAAGTTCTCCCTCGACGGCGTGGACATCGATTGGGAATTCCCCACCACCGCCACCGCCGACTCGTACGAGGCCCTGATGAAGACCTTGGGGGCCTTGCTGCACAAGAAGGGACGCTACCTGTCGCTCGCCGTCAAAAGCCATGACATTTACGTCAAGGAACAGGACGTGGGGGACAAGGTGAAGGACGGCGTGTTCGCGGCGGCCGATTTCCTCAACGTGATGGCCTACGATGGCGGGGGACCGAACCATTCGCCTTACGAGATGGCGGTGACGGAGATGAACTATTGGGTCAAGACGCGCGCCTGCCCGCGGGCCAAGGTCATCCTGGGCGTACCCTTCTACGGCAAGGAGCTTAAACCCGATGGCAAGGAGCCGGCCACGGCCTACAAGGATCTTGCCTACCAGGATCGGCTGGTGCCCCTGCGCGACAATTCCGGCGCCATCTTTTACAACGGCGTCGCCACCATCGGCAAGAAGGCGAAGTTGGCCGCGGAAATGGGCGGCGGGATCATGATTTGGGAGGTAGCCCAGGATTCCCATGACGAGACTTCCTTGCTCTCGGCCATCGGGACATTGGCGGCGGGCTTTCCGGATGTACCCCTGACCATCGCGGGACGTCCCGGCCTCGCCATCACCCCCGCCGCGCCGGCTTCCGGCTTGTGGTTCCGTAACTTCACGGTTACCGGGCGCAGCCTTCCGGATCGCGGCGCCCTGCGCGTCCGCTAAGGCAGGATCCCGATCTCGGTCACCTGCCCGCTTTCCACGCGGTAGGCTCCCACCTTCTGGGCCGAACCGGTATCCGGTGCCAGGCCGAGGATCACCAAATTACGGTCACCGGGATACGCGCCGTTCAGCGTGAATTCCCGCTTCCCTGCCGGACCCGTGGCCGTTACGAAACGCGCCGTGCCCGCGATCCCGATCCAAACCAGGGTGTCCGATGCTTCCGCCTTTTGCGAAACCGCGCCATGCAGGGATCCGGGATTCGCCAATCCGGCATCGGGTAGTTTTCCACCCTCCGGTTCCACCCAACCCTGGTACACTTGCCCGCCCTCTGGTAACGCCGCGGTTACGGAAGCTTCCCAGGAGATATCCAGGTGAAAACCCGCTCCGGGCGCGCGCAACCGGAAGCGGCCCAGGGAATCGGTCCGCGAGGAATCGATTAGGCGCGCCTGGGGTACTCCGCCGCGGAAAACGATATCGTCGCCGCGGGCCGCGACCAGGGCTCCCGCCGCCGGCCTTCCGTCGGAAAGCAGGGCCGTGCCTCCGATGGAAGTCCCGACCGTAGTGGAGGTACCCGCTACGCGCGGTCCCGACGGCTCGCAAGCCGCAAGTACTACCATGGCCGCCGCGGCCGCCCTCCAACTATGCCGCATCGTCCGCTCCGCTCATCGGAAAGAATTGCAGGTTCAATTGCATCACCCGATCTTCATCCGAATCGGCTTGCACCGTTTCCAGCACGCGGCGGTGGAACTCTTCGATATGCCCGCGGATACGCTCCGCCCCTGCCGCCGATACGCTCAATGTGGTACACGCCTGGGTTTGTGCCGATCCGGGAAAGCGTTCCAAGGCTTCCGCGGCCCGCGCCAGCATTTCCCCGCGATAGACACGGAACAACAAGGACTCGTTTTCATCTCCCGGGGTTATCAGGGACGCCTGACGCGCCTTCCACCGACCCTGCGCATTCTTGCCGATCAAATCCAGGCTTTCCAAGGCGGCCAGGGCCGACTTCGCCTGTGCCAAGGTGATGCGCGGCCGCAGGCGGCGGGACAACTCCGCCGCTTCGTCATGGGAATCGAGAATGGCGAGGCATTCGCGCGCGGCGACGTGGTACCACTTGGAGAAATACTCCCATTGCGATCGCCGCAGTCCTTGTACGCGCAGGGGTAGCGAATTCAGGATCTCCGCATACAATTCGCGCTTGGCGGCATCGGTTGCCGCGTGGGTATAAGCGATCATGAGCGCGAAAAATGCGCGTTCGCCCTCGTCGAGTCCCAACCCCAGGGCGAACTTCTCCGCGTAGGCTTTCGAGAGGCGTCGCGTTCCGGCCAGGACTTCGCTGACGAGTCCGGGTGAATTGATGCCCGCCTTGCGGCAGAAGACCCGATAGGAAAATCCCCGGTTCGCCGCTTTTTTGCCTCCGAAGAAGTCGGCTAGATAGTGGCGGTAATCCAGGTATGCATAGGGGCTGATGGGGGACGCGGTAGGCATGGTTTTGGGCTCTAATTTGATAAATATACACTACAAATAGGCTTAGGGGAGAGTGGAAAATGTGAACAAGGTATGAACAAAAAATTAAAAAAACGCCATAAAATGCCGGATAGTGGAATCTTTGCGGGGTATCTTATGAACGAGCGGGGGGTATTTACGCAATATTATCACACTACAGTTTTGAAGGAGTTGCCATGAATCGTTTTCCATCCTATGCGACCTCACTGGGCGCGCTGTTTCTCACCATTGCGCTTTGGACCGGTTGCGACAGGTCGCCTACTGATACCGACAAGCAGAATTCTATTGGGGCGCAAGCTTCCGGGGGCAAGCACCCGGTTAAGGATCCGGCCATCCTCGATCCGCTCCCGGCGGACACGACGTATCCCCTCCATTGCGGAACGCCGGATCCGATGGATCCCGCGGTGGACCCGATTCCCGGTATCGATCCCGTGGATCCGAATCCCGGGGTGGATCCGCTGCCGCAGAATCCTACCTGCTCCGACCCCGTTCCCGACGTCGCAGTCAAGTGCACGAATGAATCCCATCCGGTGTGCGGGTGCGACGGCATTACCTATACCAACGGTTGCCAGGCCTTGGGAGTGGGCCACGTGAACGTCGCCTACGCAGGCGCCTGCCAACATGGTATCAAGTAAAAACCGGAATTGCCTGATCCCCGCCCCGGCCTGTCCCAAGGGGACGCCGGGGCGGCTCATTTCCGGCCCCATGGCCGGTTGCAAGCGCCGCGGAAGATCTGCGGACCGGGAATCGACGAATAATTAACGACTAAGGAATCGCTACTCTGTAACAGGCGTGGTACCCCGGAGCGGTGGCTTCCGCCAGGTACAGACCGCTACGCAAGCCCGCCGCAGAGACCGAACCGGTACCGGAGAGTACGGCAGCCTTGCGGCCCCGGAGATCCGTAAGCGTCACGGTAAACGCGCCGCCAGTCTTGGCCCGGATATTCAGGACTCCCGCTGCCGCCGAAAAGGCGAATCCATCGGCATGCGCCGAAAGTCGCGCGCGGGCCCGGGTACTGGCCCCGGAAAGTATTTCGATACCCGCGATCTTGGCGTGCTCGATCTGGTTCTTCAGGCTAACGGTGATTTTGCCTTCCTGGGCCACCGCCGTGAATTCCTTGACCACGGCTGTACCGGGACCGGGATCCGCGGCCAGATCCAGGCTCTGGATCACGTTGGTCCCGTTGATATCCACGTCGAACACGCGCTGCCCGGCCGAGGTAAAGAAGATTTCGGCGAAATGCAGGCGCACCGTGTACTCGCCCGGAGCCACGTCGAAGCTATAGGCGAGGTCGCCTTGGTCTCCGGGATTCCAGCGCTCCGTTTGGTATAGGAAGGATTTGTCCGTGCCGGCAACCGGATTGGCGGAAA
>JAHFCH010000001.1:67717-127198 GCA_023249635.1 Fibrobacterota bacterium | reverse complement strand
GCCTTCCGTGCCCGCTACGCTGGCCGCTCCGGTCAAGACCAACACCGGCATCAACTTCACCTGGGCCGCGGCTACCGATGCCGAGAGCGGAATCGCCGGCTACGACGTCGTGATCGACGGAGGCGCGGCCATCGCCTTGGGCAATGTCACCGCCTATTCGGCCTATGGCTTCGCGGCCAATTCGACGCATACCCTCAAGGTGCAGGCGCGCAATGGGGTAGGCTTGGTATCGGGATATCAGGCCGCCGCTTTTTCGGCGACCACCACCAACCTGACCAACCTGCTGACCAATGGCGACTTCGCCAACGGCAATGCCAACTGGACCTTGTATCAGGGAACCAATCTCAATGTGGCCGGAGAATACGCGGTCTCCACCCCCGTGACGGCGAACGTGTATGATGTGAACGTATTGAACAAGTTGGCCATGACCCAGGGCCTGACGTATACCCTGACTTTCCGCGCCCGCTCCAACCTCAACCGCACCATCGTGGGCGGATGGGGTTTGGCGCAAGCGCCTTGGACCAACCAGAGCCAAACCTACGCGCTCACGGCCGCCTGGCAGAATTACAGCGTAGTCCTGGCTTCCACCGTGCCCAGCGACGCCAGCTCCCGCGTCTTCTTCGACGTAGCCGGGGCCATCGCCGGCGAAGTGCATATCGACGATGTGGTGCTTTCCACCGGTGCGGCGCCGCAACCTACCACGCCTCCGACCTCGTTCACGGCTTCCGCCATCACAAATACCGGCCTCACCCTTAACTGGTCCGGAGCCGGACCCGTGGGCGTGGTGGCGGGCTATCAAATCACCTGGACTCCCGGCGCGGGCAGCCTGAATGTCGGCAACGTCGCTACCAGCCCGGTCACGGGCCTCACGCAGAACACCCAGTACACTTTCCTCATCAAGGCCAAGGACGGCGCGGGTACCCTCTCCGCTACCTCGACCCAACTGATCGTTTCCACCACCAACCTCGACGTCACGGCCCCCACGGTGCCGGCCGCCCTGGCTACCACGGCCCAGACCGGGAACTCCATCAGCCTTTCCTGGCAAGCTTCCACGGACGCCGGCGGTAGCGGCCTGCAGGGGTATATCCTGACCCAGACGGGTGCGGCCTCGGCGACGTATACCGGGATTACCGGCACCACCTTCACGGTTACGCCCCTGACCGAAGCCTCGGCCTACGGGTTCCAGATCCAGGCCAAGGACAATGCAGGCAATCTTTCCGCCCTCAGCACCCCCGTCCTCAACGTTTCCACAAAGGACGTGACCGCCCCCGGCGTTCCCGCCAACTTCGCCTCCACGGGCAAGACCGATAAGACCATCACGCTCGGCTGGACGCCTTCGGCGGACAACGTGGGCACGACCAACTACGACATCTTCATGGATGCCAATGCCGCGGTCGCATACGGCGCGGTGGCTACCGCGACCTTCTCCAATCTGACCGCCGGCTCTACGCATACCTTCCAGATCCGCGCCCGGGATTTGGCGGGCAACGCTTCGGCCTATACCACGCCGGCCATTTCCGTTACCACCCTTGCGCCGGACGTTGATCCGCCCACCGCGCCCCAGAACGTAGTCTCGAGCACCCCGGAGCTTACGGCCATCACCCTGGCCTGGCAGGCTTCCAGCGATGGCGCCGGCAGCGGCATCGGCGAATACCAAGTGAAGCAGATCGCTCCCGGTACCGCGACCTATTCCGCCGGGCTCGCGACCACGCTGCGCGTAACCCCGTTGGCGTCGACCACCAGCTATACCTTCCAGGTGCTGGCCAAGGATGTCGCCGGTAATTTTTCGGTCCCTTCCGCCAACATCGTGGTGTCCACCCTCGACGGAACGGCGCCTTCCGTACCCGGCGGTCTGACGGCCTCGGCCAAGACCGACGTTTCCATCACGCTGGCCTGGAACGCTTCGACCGACGTGGGCGGCGGCGTGGCCTCGTATGAAATCCAGCAAACGGCCCCCACCGCCCAAACCTATCCCGTGCCTTCCGGAACCTCACTCCAGATCAACTCCCTGGCCGTCGGCACCAGCTACACCTTCCAGGTGCGCGCCAAGGATTTCGCGGGCAATTTCTCCGCCTATACCGCCGCGCTCACCGTTGTCACCAACGACAACACCCCGCCTTCGGCCCCGGCCAACCTCGCTTCGCCGACCAAGGACAATACCTCCATCAACCTCACCTGGTCCGCTGCTACGGACGTGGGCACCGGCGTTGCCGGATACGAAGTGCAGCGCACGCTACCGGCACCGGCGTTTACGTACCCATTGGGTACGGCTACCACCCTGAACGCGACCGGCCTTGCCGCCGGTACGGCCTATACCTTCCAGGTGCGGGCCAAGGACAACGCGGGCAACTTCGGCGCCTACGGGACTGCGCTTACCGTCTCGACCACCAATGCCTCGGCCAACCTGCTGACCAACGGGGATTTCTCCAACGGCTTCACGGATTGGACCGTGTACCAGGGCGCGTCCCTGAACGTGCCAGGCGAATACGCCGTGACCACGGCCGCCGGCGGGAATGTCTACGACGTCAATGTCTGGCACGGAGTGGCCATGACCGTGGGCAACACTTATACGCTTACTTTCAAGGCCAGGTCCAACGTCACCCGTACCATCGTATGCGGTTGGGGCTTCGCCCATGATCCGTGGACCAACCAAAACCAGGTGGTAACCCTGACCCCGACCTGGAAGGACTACATCTTCACCGGCGTTTCCAACGTTCCTACCGACCCGCTCTCCCGCGTCTTCTTTGACGTGGGTGGTTTCGCCGGCGAAGTGCATATCGACAACGTAGTGCTGAGCGTGGGGACTGTCGTCGATAATACGCCCCCGGACGCCCCCGCGGCGCCGACCTCCCCTTCGCAAGGCCCGACCAGCATCAACCTGGCCTGGGTAACCCCCTTCGACAACGTGGGGGTCACTGGCTACGAGATCGACACCAACGGCGTATTCCATTCCATGGTGGGAGCCGTGAACGCGGCCCCGGTGGCGGGCCTCAAGCCTGGGGTAACTTACGCGATACGTATCCGTGCCAAGGACAATGTCGGCAACATGTCGGCGAATTCCCCCGCCATCAACGTAACCACCACCAACGGCCAGGGGCCGCTCGTCATCGAGGCGGAGGCCTGGACCACCATGAACGGCGTGCAGACCGAGGCCACCACCGACGTCGGGGGCGGCCTCAACGTAGGCTGGATCGATGCCAATGACTGGGCCGAGTACGCCAACCAGCCGCTGACCGCGGGCTCGTACAAGGTGGAGGCCCGCATGGCCACCATGGACGTGAACCGCATGGTGGATATCTGGGTGGACGGGCAGTTGAAGACCACGGTGACCATGGCCGCCGCTACGGGCGGCTGGCAGACCTGGGCCACGGCCATCTCGCCCGCTTTCACCGTCGCCGCCGACGGCAACCACCTTATCCGGGCGCAATTCCCGAACAACAACCAGAACCTGAACTGGATCCGTTTCGTGCCCCAGGCGCCGGATCTCACGCCTCCTTCCATCCCCGGCGGGTTGGCCTCCACGGCCCAGGGCGGTACCACTTTGAGCATGTCGTGGACGGCTTCCACCGATGCCGGTAGCGGCGTAGCGGGCTATCGCCTCTTCGCCAACGGCGTCCTCAACGCCACCACCGGTCCGGTTCTCGCGGGCACGCTTACCGGGCTTACGGTTTCCACCCAATACCAGGTGACCATCAAGGCCTTCGACAATGCCGGCAACGAATCGGGAGCTTCGGCCGCGATAGCGGTTTCCACCACCGACGGATCGAACCTGAACGGGCTGTACGTATTGCGCGACAAGAACAGCGGCAAGTGCCTGGAAATCGCGGGGGGCAGCGTCACCGACGGGGCCGCCGCCATCCAGAACAATTGCGACGGCAGCGCCCAGCAGAAATGGGACCTGATCCAGGTTGCCGGGACCACCTATAAGCTCAAGAATCTGGCCAGCGCCAAGGTGTTGGACGTGAAGGGCGGAGGCACGACCAATGACGTGCAGCAATGGGCCGACGTGAACGGCGCGGCGCAGCAATGGCGCATCCTACCGGTGAACGGTTTGGCCGGGCACTACACCTTGAACGCCACCAGCGATCTGACCGAATGCCTCGACGTGCTGGGCGCGAACCAGACGGCGGGCGCGGCCATGCAGATGACCGCATGCGCGGGAGCGGTATCGCAGCAATTCGCCTTCATCGCCACCGAAGCCGTTACCGCCTGCGTGGCGGGAGCGGCGCCCGGGAACGCCGTGGTGGCCCAGCAATTCTGGGGCAACGGCATCTTCACCCAGCCGATGGAATTGGTGCAGGAACCGGCCACCGTGGCAGGCGACCACTGGGTCGTCATGGACCAGACGGGCATGATCCGCCGTATGAACAACAATTCCGCGGACAATACCTTTACGACCTTCCTCGATATGCGGGGCAAGTTGACGACCACGGGTGAATCGGGACTGGCCTCCCTGGCCTTTGATCCCGACTATGCCAACAACCGCTTCGTCTATATCACCTACCTTTCCAGCGCGCCCCAGCAAACCCGCGTGGCCCGCTACAAGGCCAACCCGGATTTCAAGACCGTCGATCCGAATTCCGGCTTCGTCCTCTTCCGCTTCGACCAGCCCAGCGACATCCACCATTCCGGTTCGCTCGTGTTCGGACCGGGACCGACGGTCGGGACCAAGTACTTGTACGTCACCATCGGCGACAACGGGACCAATGGTCAAGGCGACCCGACACCGGTCAAGGTCACGCAGATGAACTGGCCGAACGGTAAGGTCCTACGCTTCACGCCCACCGAGTACCAGGGCGCGACCGAACAGCTCTGGGACTTCAACAGCACCACCGCCAACCTTCACTGGATCGTCGCGACCGGCCTGCGCAATCCCTGGCGTACCAGCTTCGATGGCGACGATATGTGGATCAGCAACGTGGGCTTCGACATGAACGAGGAGATCAACAAGTTCAACGTCAAGACCGACGGCGTGCCCAATTTCGGCTGGCCCTGGTGCGAAGGCACCATCTGCTGCAGCGGCAGCGTGAATTGCGCCCTCCCCGGGATGCCCGCCAAGCCGGCCGACAACCTGCTGAAGTGGCCCGAGCATGAATATCCCCGCGCCGAAGGCAATACCAACCAAGGCGCCGTCATCGCCGGCTTCGTCTACCGCGGCGCTGCCATGCCCGGCCTGGTCGGCAAATTCGTGTTCGCCGACTTCGTGGACAAGACCCTCTTCGCCCTCGATCCCGTTTCCAAGGTGCGCACCGTCCTCCTGCCCACGGTAGGCGACATCGCGGACATCGGCCAGGATCGCGACGGCGAAATCATGCTGACCGACTACGGCGCTTCCAAGATCTGGAAAGTGATTCCCGGGGCGGCCCAGCCGCTTACCTGGCCTCCCCAGAACCTTTCCGACGCGGGCTGCTTCACGAGCCTAAGCGAAAACGATGTGGTCGCGCCCACCAAGGCCGGAGTCAATCCCTTCGGCGTGGCGCAGAAGTTCTGGTCCGACGGCGCGGATAAGCAGCGATACATCTCCGTACCTCCCGGCGCCACCGTGGACGTGAATGATCCCAACGATTGGAAGTTGCCCCCGGGCGGCGTCACCATCAAGACCTTCCGCTGGCCGGCCACCGGCAAGAATTTCGAGACGCGCTTCTTCGTGCGGCATACCAATGGCGTCTATGCGGGATATACCTATAAGTGGATCTCGGCCACCGCGGCCACCCTGGTGGCGGCAGCCGGCGATACCAAGGACCTGGGCGGCGGAACCACCTGGAACTATCCCTCGCGGGCGCAGTGCATGACTTGCCACAACGACAAGGTGAACGGCAGCATCGCGCTGGAAACGCGCCAAATCAACGTATCCAACCAGTTGAACAACATGTCGAACGCGGGCATCCTCAATCCGTCCAACCCGGCGCCGATTACCCCGTTCCCGTACCATCTGGATCCGGCCGTGCCGCTCTCGGAGCGCGCCACCTCGTACCTGCACGTGAATTGCGCTACCTGCCATCGCGGGCCCACCGAGTCTTCGGCTGGACGAGCGACCTGGGATGCGCGTTACACGACGCCGCTGGCCCTTAAGAAGGCCTGCAACGAGCTGCCTTTCGAGGCGGTGAGCGGTGACATAGCCAACGAGCGTATCATCAAGCCCGGCAACAGCAATCTCTCCACCGTCTGGTTGCGGGCGCATGTCCGCACGGGGGCCTATTACATGCCTCCGGTGGCGAGCAAGGTCGTCGACGTCGAGGGCGTGCAGATGTTGTCCGATTGGATGAACCAGCTGACGAACTGCCAATGATTCCCGTGCGGGCCGGGGGAGTCGTTCCCCGGGCCCGCCTTCCCGAAACCGGATTTTCATACTCCTGCAATAGGATGGTACAAGCCGAAGGCTAGCTTCCGGGGCCACCCTTACCAGGAGACCCCATGCGCAAACCTCTCGCCAATCCGCTCCTAGCCACCCTCGCAACCCTATCCGGACTCTACCTGGCCCAGGCCACGGCATACGGCAAGGACCGGGATCACGATGAATTCCGTGACCATGGCCGCCATGAAGCTTATACCATCGGCCTTTGGGGCGACCTGCCCTACTCCAAGATCGGTTATGGAGGCCCGGACGGTCCCAAGATGCAGGCTCTCATCAAGGACATGAACGATTCCCGCCTCGCTTTCAGCATTTTCGATGGCGACACCAAGGACGGCAGTTCACTCTGCACCGATGCCAACCTCGCCGCCGAACCCGCCCGCCTCTTCGGTATGTTCCAAGCCCCGGTGATCTACGTTCCCGGCGATAACGAATGGACCGACTGCCACCGCACCAACAACGGCAGCTACAATGCGTTGGAGCGGTTGGATTATCTGCGCAGGACCATGCATAATTCCCCTTTCAGCTTCGGTCGCCGCAAGTTGCGACTGGAACGCCAGGGGACCCCTGGCGAGGCCTATAGCGAGAACACCCGCTGGAGCAGGGACGGAGCGTGGTTCGTGGGCATCAACGCCCCCGGTAGCAACAACAACAAGGTGAACGCGGGGGAATGCATCAGCTCGAAAAGCGCGCGGACCCAGGCCGATTGCGACGCCGACAACGCGGAATACGCGGCCCGTAACGCCAAAAATCTGGAATGGCTGAGCGCATCCTTCGCGGCCGCCAAGGCGCACGATGCAAGGGGTATCCTGATCGTGATCCAAGCGGACCCCGGCTTTGATTGGCCGGAAACCGAGGACGTGAACGAGCGCATGACCCGCACCGGCATCGACGGGTTCACCGATTTGCTGGATCGCTTGGTCTTTGAAGCCGCCGCATTCGAGGGGCAGGTGGTCCTGGTGCATGGCGATACCCACTTTTTCAAGATCGACAAACCCTTGTTGGCGGCCAAGACCCTGATCGGGAACATCACCCGGGTCCAGACCTTCGGCGAAACCAATGTGCATTGGGTCAAGGCCACCGTCGATCCCGACAGCCGCAACGTATTCAATTTCGAACCGATGATCGTTCCCGGGAACTGAATCGGACCCTTCCGCATCCTGCGCGGCGTGCTACCTTTCCTGGGATGCCGCCAATCGTCAAAGAACCCGAAAGCAAGGTCGTGATCCGTTTCCAGGATTGCGACCCCTTCAACCACCTCAGCAACGCCAAATACCTGGTGTATTTCATCAATGCCCGCGAGGATCACTTGGTCCAGGCGTACGATTTCGATCTGTATGCCAAGGCCAAGGAAAGCAAATGCAACTGGGTGGTCACCAGGCATCAGATCGCCTATATGGCACCGGCCCTGGTGAATGAGAGCGTCCTGATCCGCACCAGCCTGCGCCGGTATACCGATCAGTCGGTGCTCATGGAAGGCAAGATGTACGACGCGGCCGGCAAGCGGCTCAAGTCGCTGCTGTGGACGCAATTCACGTACGTTTCCCTGGCGACGGGCAAGACCGCCAAGCACCCGGAGGATATCCAAGCCTTCTTGGCGGGCATCCTGCTGGAAGAGGAAAGCTTTCCCCAGGAGTTTTCCGTGCGGGAGTGGAATTTGGGAAGGGGAGATAAGCCTCCGACCGCGTAACGGAAAACCATGCGCGACCTCAACCTGCTCTTCCGGCACCGTGAATTCCTATTCCTCCTCCTGGGGAATGCTATCCTGGGAATGGGATATTCGCTGACCCTGCCCTTCATGTCGGTTTTCGGGACCCGGGAATTGGGGCTGGGGCCCGCCGGCTTCGGCCTCTTCATGACGGTCAACGTGATCACGGGAATATTCATCTCCACCCGCATCGCGAAGTGGTCCGATATCCGCTACTCGCGGAAGGCGGTCATGCTGGTGTCTTCCGCATTCGGGGCGGTCGGCTACCTGCTGTACGCCTATGAGCGCGACGTCCGCATCCTGTTGCCCGCCGGTTGCGTCACCCTGGGTATCGCCGGGGTTACCTTCTCCCAGACCTTCGCCTATGCGCGGGATCTGCTGGTACGCCATGGGGCCGCCGAGGCGGACTACCCGTTCTACATCAACATTTTCCGCCTCTTTTACGCCCTCTCTTGGACGATAGGCCCGGCCATCGGCGCGCGGATCCTGGAAGCGCATGGCTTCCGGGGCACCTTCCTGGCTACGGCGACCCTGTTCGCCCTTTTCGGCCTGGTGGTGGCCATCGGGGTGCGGCATGATCCGCCTTCGGCCCAAGCGCGCGCCGCCGTGGCCGCTCTGCCCTTGTCGAAGGCCATCCGTCTGCCCGGGTTCGCGGCCCATTTCTGCGCCTTCGTCCTCATCCTCTCCTGTTCCACCATGGGGATGATGAACCTGCCTCTGCTGATCCTGGAAACACTGGGGGGGCGCGCCTCCCAGGTGGGAGCGGCCTACAGCATCGCGCCGATTTTCGAATTGCCCTTCATGTATTTCGTCGGCTTATGGGCGACGCGCGTTCCCACCGTGCGCATCGTACGCTGGGCCGCCTTGCTCTCCATCGTGTATTACGGTTGCCTGGCCTCGGCCCAGGCGCCTTGGCAGATCTATCCGTTGCAGGCCATCAGCGCCGCCCTGGTGGCGGTCTACAGCGGCATCGCCATCAGTTTCTTCCAGGATTTTCTGCCTGGGCAATCCGGCACGTCCTCGAACCTGTACGGAACCGCCGGCCGTATCGGGGCCACGGCGGGATACCTGCTGTTCGGTTGGCTGGGGTCGTCTTTGGGCTATCGCTGGGTATTCGCTGCCTGCGCGGGCTTTTGCGCCCTGGCGTGGATGATCATGTGGCGGTGGCGACAGCGTCCCGCCTGAACATTCAAGCGGCTAGCGGAAGTCCCGGCAGGAATTGATCGGCAACCAGGTCGCGGATCAGATCGGAGTCCGGCCGCGGGGCCAGGGTTTCCGCATCCCCATGCAGATCCATATCCTCCACGGTCAGGCTTCCGCCTTGGCGCCGCACGCGCACGCCGCCGCCGCAAGCGCGGCAATAGGCGATGTCGCCGTCGAGCTGCCGGCGGGTAATCAAGATGGTGGGGCCGCATTCCACGCAGGCTTGCAGGGGGATATGCGGCTCGGTATGCCCGATGATGGCATCGGCCAGGCCGGCACGCGCCACGGCGATGAAGGCTTCCCCCAGTTCGCGATCGAACTGACCGCCCAGGTTGGCCGTGATGATCTCCAAAGCCTTGGCGGTAGGCATGCCTTTGCGGTACGGGCGGGTGCTGGTCATGGCGTCAAAGGCGTCCGTGAGGCCTACGATGCGCGCGTCCATGGGTATCTTGTCGGCTACGTAACCGTTAGGGTACCCCTTGCCGTCCGGGGTCTCGTGGTGCAGGTAAACCGCGTTCTCGATCACGGGCCGCAGGGGATGGGCCCCCAGCAGTTCCGCCCCGATGCGGGGATGGGTCTTGATGACGGCGTATTCCTCTTCCGTCAGCCTGTCCGGTTTGTTGAGGATTGCGTCCGGGATGCCGATCTTGCCCAGGTCGTGCAGGAAGCCGCCCAGGCCGATGCGCGCGATTTCCCGCTTGCCGAGCCCGATGGCCTTGGCCAGCAGCATGGAGAATTGCGAGACGCGCCAGAGATGGCCCCCGGTATAGGGGTCGCGGGCTTCGACCACCCAGGCCAGGGACAGCAGGCTGTGCAAAAGGGGTTCGGCATCGGCGGTGCGGATAATCTCCATGCTTGCTCTTATGACCTCAGGAAATAGGCGGTTAAGAAGAAACCCACGAAGAGCGCCAGCAGGATCCAGATGATGATCCGCTCGCGCGCGGTGGTATGGACTACGCTGCGGCCCTGGTATTCACTGGAGGTTCCGCCCAGATTCTTCTCCATGAACTGGGAGAGTTTCCGGAAGGCGCTGCTTTCCGAATCGTTGGCGCCGGCATCGCGGTTGCGATCGGCGAGCGTTTGCGGTGAACCGCCGCGGAGTTCGGCCAGTCGGGCTTGGCACAGATCGAATACCGCGGTGGCGTCTTTCGGCCGTTCCGCGGGTTTCTTGGCGAGCATGGCTTTGAGCAGTTTGACCAGGCCGGGCGGCATGGGAGTAGGCTTCCCGTCGAAGACCACCTCGTAATCCGGTTCGCCTTGCAGGTGACCGGAGATGGCCCGGTTGAGGGAGCCGGCGTACGGAGGCCGGCCTGCTACCATTTCATAAAGCATGATGCCGAGGGAATAGATATCCGCGGCCGGGCCTACCGAACTGCCGGCAATGAAATTTTCGGGTGCCATATAGGTAGGCGTGCCTACCAGGGTATCGGCGCGGGTCAAATCATTCTGGCCCATTTCCTTGGCCAGCCCAAGGTCCGCGATTTTGACCCAGCCGTCGAAGGTAACCAGTACGTTGGATGGCTTGAGGTCGCGATGGAGCACGTTCTGCGAATGGGCGGCCTGCAAGGCGATGGCCAGGTAGGCGGTGACGTTGATGGCCATCTCCTCACCCATGCAACCCGCCCGGCGCAAGTAGGCTTGCAGGGTGTAGCCATCCACGAATTCCATCACCAGGTAGAGGATGTCCATCTCCTCCCCGAAATCCAGGACGCGTACGATGCCCGAATGGTTCACGCGCGCGGCCATCTGGGCTTCGCGACGGAAACGATCCCGGAAGGAAGCCGCGTGGGGGGAACGCATCACCGCCGGATCGGTGCGCATGACTTTGACGGCCACCGGAATGCCCAGTGTCTGATGGTGGCCCTTGTATACGGTGGCCATGGCCCCTTGGCCGATCACGGCCTGCAAGTGGCAATGTCCGAGTACCTTCCCGCTCAGGTCGCTCAAGCTTTACCTTGCGGGCCGGCGCCCGCGGGACGGATGTTCATAAGCAGGGAATTGCCGAGGCCGCGGAGCTGATTCCAATGGAAAGACATCTCGTCCCCCGCTGCGCGCATCTCGGAGAGACGTTCGGATACCGACTCCAACACGTCGGCGGCCAAGGGGGAGGGATCGCTCCCTTGCAAGGCGCGGGCGCGCAAATCGGCGCCAACCCGCGCGACCCTTTCGCTCACCGATTCCAGGCGCTGGGCCTGGTGCCGGTTCTGTTCGCTGCATTTCTCGATCAGCGAATTGAGACGCTCCGAATCCTTGTCGAGAAAACCACGGATGCGATCGATGTCTTCCCGTTCGCGCTCGATTCGGGCCGCCCAGGTCTCGATCACCGCTATCAGGCGGCCATGTTCCCCGCCCAGGATATCGTAAGGCCGGACCGTTGCGGATTTGTCCGCCCCGCGATCACGCAGGTATTCCGCGATCTCATCGACGGGATTGCCCACCTGGTGTTCGGAATAGTTCAGCCCGACGAGTTCTTCATCCTTGCTGACCCGCAAGGGCGCGATACGCCCGGTAATCTCCCACAGGATGATCGCCGTCAGGTAGGTCCACAGGATGCATGCCGCCGCTCCTATCAACTGCACCCGGATAAGGCTGGAGCGGGTGAAATCCACTCCCAGCCGATGGGTGGTGGCATCGAGGTAATCCTGCCCCGCGAAAACGCCGACCAGGATTATCCCGATCAGGCCCGCGCCCAGATGCACTTGCACTGCTCCCACGGCATCGTCCAGTTTCAGCTTGAGAAGCACGGCATCGGCTGCGAGGTAAGCCAGACCCCCGGCGCCGCCGATCAGTACGGCCGCGGTAGGGGTGACGACATCGGCCCCCGCCGTAATCGCGACCAAGCCCGCCAACACCCCGTTCATGATGCTCCCGGTACCGCTCACGCCCTGGAAGGCCCAGCCGAACAGCATGCAGGTGAGACCGCCGAAAGCCCCTCCCAATACGGTATTGAGGACGATGAATCCGGTATGCGGTCCGAACGGAGCCGAGCCGCCATTGAAACCGATCCATCCGAAATACAGGATGAAGGTTCCCAACGCGACCATGGGAACGTCGGAGGCGGGAAACTCTTTGGATTTTCCGTCGGGGGAAAACCGGCCGATGCGCGGACCGATTTTCTGGATGCCTGCCAGGGATACCAGACCGCCTACCATATGCACCACGGACGATCCCGCGAAATCATGGAACCCCAAGCGCATCAACATCCCGTCCGGATTCCAGGCCCAATGACCGTAGATAGGGTAGATGATGAGGGAGAGCCCCGCGGACCCAAGGACATAGGGGAGGAACCTGAGCCTTTCCGCCATTGCGCCGGAGACGATGGTGGCGGCGGTTCCGCAGAAAACCAACTGATACAGGAATGCGAAGCTATCCTGGGATTGCAGGCCTTGCAGGAACAAGGTCGGCTTTCCGGCCACGCCCATGATCCACGATTTTCCGAACATCAGGGAATAGCCGACAACGAAAAAGCACATGGTGGCCACCAGGAAATCGATGACGTTTTTCAGGGCGACGTTGACGCTGTTCTTGGAACGGACCGCCCCGGCTTCGAGGCAACAGAAACCGGCCTGCATGAAGAAGACCATGGCCGTGCAGACCATGAGCCATACGTTGCGGATTTCGGTCATCGCGTCCATGGGATTTCCGGAAAGGGTGAGCGCATTACGCCGTCCGGGCGGACCGGATGGCGAAGGTACACGAAGATCTTACGATTGCGTTCAGCGCGCATACAAGCGTGGGTCCCGATGGGTACCGGGGATGTTACGGACCCGCGGCCCATCAATACTCTAATTTGAAACAGAAATGAAACACAAAGGGCGGACGGGCTTCAATACCCCAAATCGGTTTCGGCCTTTTCCAGGTTGAGTTCTTTCACCCAGATGTTCCGGTACCGCACGTCCAGGCCTTTTTCATTCTGGAGTTTCAACCCCTGCGCGGTGCTGTCGATGTCGGCTCCGCCCGACCCGGGATTCGCCAATGGCCCGGCGGCATAGCGATTCCGATGCACCTGCACGCCGTTCCACCAGATGGAGATCAGGGCCTTTTCCGTGCGGGTCCCGCCCGAAAAGCGCGCGGCCCGGAAGGTGATGTCGTAGGCCTGCCATTTTCCCGGCGCGCGGATGACATTCTTGTCCGGGGGATATTCCTGGATGATGGAGGCGATGCCGTGGGAGTTCTGCGGGTCCCACGGATTGGGCGGGGTCTCGATCTGGATTTCGTAGCGGTTCTGCAAGTAGACGCCGCTGTTGGTGTACGCACCCGGGGCCGCGTCCCCGGGGCCGCCGTACATGTTGAATTCGATATGCAATTGGAAGTCGCGGAAGCGCTTGTGGCTGAGGAGATCATCGTATCCCCATTCCGGGCTGCCGTCACGCGGCAGGCAGCATGGGGAGATAGTGCGCTTGCGCGGATTGACCGGGTCTTCGGGATCTGGAAGGATTTTCCATAACACGGGAGTGGCTCCGAGACCCTTGGAGGCGCGCCAGGGATTGATCCACTGCACCCACCCTGCCTCCAGCTCGGCTCGGGCTCCGGCGGAATCGGTATTCCCCCCGAACAGGGTCACGGCGCCGTACGCGGGCAGCGCGCCTACGTCCAGCATCCGTGGCGGATACTCGAGGACGATGTCCCCCAGGTTCCCGGTATCTGCGGGAGGCGTGAGGGATTTCGGCGCCAGCTTATCGCAGGTGATATCCAGGCGGGCAGCGGAGGCTTTGGTTGCCGCGCCGGCGGTCCGTGCCACCGTGGTATTTACCTCCCGGGTTCCCGCGCCAGGTAACCTCACTGTTACGGGAGCGGATCCCAAGGCGTCGTACCCGGGCGCACCGAAGCCGGAGGCGGGGGCCGGGGGGAAGAGCAGGCGGGGGTAGGCGAAAGCAGGATAGGCCCGCATCGGCATGGCCGTTGCGTGCCCGGGAGCAAGCCCGGTTGCCCCTGAAAGCCGGAATTCCCCCTTGGCATCCGTAGTCGCCATCAGGGAGCCGCCCGCCACCCGGATGAGGGCGCCCGGCACCGGAGTCAGGCCGGCCCGTTCCAGCACACGGCCCCGCAGGTTGAGCGTGTTCTGGGCCGCAGCCAAGCCGGATAACCCGGAAAGCAGGATAGGGAAGAGCAGGCGCAGGATCATGGGGATTCCCTTTCCAGGTTTGATTGAATATGGTCAATTTATACCAAGGTAATCAAAAAAGGTCATGATATTTTCCCGCGCGCCGTCAACCCCCACATTGACGGGATTTGCGCATTGCGATAGATTTCGAGCATGCTCGCGCACGACCGCCAACAGGCCATTCTCGAAGCCCTCAAGAAAAAACCCTCCCTGAGCATTCACGAGTTGCTCTCCCTGATTAAAGCCTCGCCAGCCACCGTGCGGCGCGATTTGGCTTACCTGCAGAAAAAGGGCGATCTTGTCCGCACCCATGGCGGCGTCGTCGACTCCGATCATATCGCCGGTGAGCCGACCTATGAACAACGCCTGCGCGAATCGCCCGCGGGCAAGAAGGCCATCGCCGAGGCCGCCGCCGCCATGGTCCCCGAGGGCGCGACCGTCTTCATCGACGCGGGAACCACCTGCCTCGAGGTCGGCCGCCTGCTTTTGGCGCGCGAGGATTTGGCGGTATTCACGAACTCGTCGCCGCTCGTGAACATCCCCATCCGCCGCAAGGCCCGCTTGGTCTGCGTCGGCGGTGAGCTGCGGGAAATCAGCCGGGCCATGGTGGGCGGCCTCGCCCTCGATTGGCTGTCCAAGATCCGTTTTGATATCGCCTTCATAGGCGCCTCGGGCCTGGATGGCGAGGGCATTTCCACCACCGAATTGAGCGAGGCGGAAGTGAAGCGCCAGGCCATGACCCGGGCCCGCCAGAGGGTGCTGCTGGCAGATGGATCGAAATGGGATGTTCCCAGCGCATTCGTGTTTTCCCCTTGGAACGCGTTCGAGACCTGGATTACCGATTCGGCTCCCGCCAAGCGGGCCCTGGGCCGCATGGATAAGGTGACGACCAAAGTAATCATCGCCAAGTAGCCGGCTTCCCCGCCATTCCCGTTTCCCCAAGGGATTCCGCCCCAATTTTCCTTAGGGCCCCCTGCCCAATCGCGATTTTCCATCACGAAATCGGTTGACATAAAACGATTGAACCGATAAATTCAATCATAAATAATCAACGCGTGCCGGCTAAGGTTAAGGGCCGCGCCGGGATTCCTTGCCAGGTGCGATACTTGGGATGGGAGGCGCCAGGGCGCGCGTGAGGAGACGATTCCATGAGGCGCGAACAATCACTATCCGTGTTGGCCTTGGCCATAATACTCTCATCCCTCCCGGGCGCGGCCCAAAGCTTCGATCCCCATCCCGTGTTCGGCCCCAACTGCCTTTCCAAGTCTCACCCCGGTTGGGAGTTCGCTGATCTTCTCGGCGACAATCCCGCCTCGCTGGGAGCCGGCTTTTCCGCCCATATAGGCGGCATGGCCTTTCTCCCGGATGGCCGTCTGGCCGTGGCGGATTTTCCCGCGCCGGAAACCCAACCCTGGAAGGGCGGCGTGTGGTTGCTGGAGGGCGTGCAGTCCGGCGACAAGGCCCAGGTCAAGGCCAAGCCTTTCGCTACCGGGCTCTACGGCCCGACGGGCCTGGTCGCGGTAGGTGGAGACCTCTACGTCATCGACGGCAATAGCCTTAAGAAGCTTACCGACAAGGACGGCAACGGTACGGCCGAAGTTACCGAGATCACCCATTCGTGGCATCAGAACGGCGGGCAACCCGCGGTGGCGGATCTGGCCTACCATGATGGATTCTTCTACAGCGCCATCGGGTCGTCGGGCGGCGTAGCCGTGGACGGGGCTTCCATCGCCGGAGGCACGGCCAAGATAGGCATGGACGGAAAGGTGCAGCAATTGTGCACCGGCTACCGCAATACCGGTGGCGGCGGCGTCAATGCCAAGGGCGAGATCTTCGCGACGGACAATCAGGGGGAATGGGTGCCCTCCAGCAAATTGATCCATGTGCTACCCGGCCGCTATTACGGCTTCGGCGGGGCGACCCGGAACGGCGTGGCGGCTTCGCCTCCAGCGGTGTGGATCCCCGAAGGCACCGTCAGCCCGCCGGGCGGGAACAGTTCCACCTGGGCGGTGGGGCTTTCGCCTTCCACCGTATTGCCTATCGATACGGGCGCCTTCGCGGGGCAGATGCTGATGGGCGACATCCGCTACGGCAATGTCGATCGCGTCTTCCTGGAAAAGGTGCAAGGCGAATATCAGGGCGTGCTGTTCCATTTCTCGGGCGGATTCCGCGCGGGCATCTACCGCATGGCCTGGGGTCCGGACGGTGCTCTCTACCTGGGGGGCTTGGGCGGAAACTTCTACACCTGGTCCTGGAAGGACAACAATACCGAGGATGATTGGGGCCTGTACCGGCTCAAGCGCAATGCCAAGCCCGTGTTGGAAATGGCCGCGGTGCGCGCCAAGATCGGCGGCTTCGAAATCGAATTCACCTTGCCGACCAAAGCCGGACTGACCCCGGCCGATTTCAAAATCCAGACCTGGCGGTACGTGTCCACCGGGAATTATGGCGGACCGCAAACCGATATGAAAACCCTTACGGTAAAATCGCTGCAAGCCTCGGCGGACCGGACCCGGCTCTTCCTGGAGATTCCCGGATTGGAAGAGGGCCGGGTGGTCCACCTGGAATTGGACAGCAACGCGGTAACGGCGGCGCAGGGAATGAAACCCTGGACTACGGAAGCCTGGTATACCTTGAACAAGCTGGGCACCGAAGCGCCTACCCTCGCGGCCGCGCCCGGCTTTCTTCCTTTCGCGGGTCGCGCGCAGGTCTGGCTTGAAGGCGGCCGTATCGGGTTTTCCACCCTGGCAGAGGGCCGGTATTGCATCCGCGACGCCATGGGAAACCAGGTCGAATCCGGCCATGCGCAAGCGGGCATGTCCCGATCCGCCTACCGGTTTACCCCAGGAATCTATCTGGTCTCGCTCCCCGGGCAGGCCCCGGTCCCAATCGCGTGTCATTAATGCGTATCCGCTAAGCTTTTTTCCGCATACGAAATCAGCGTTTCCACCGTGAAAACGCTTTCCCCCATGTCTGGAAACCGGTATTTCCGGTTTGTCGTTAGGTTATACTGATCGGGGAACCTCCATGTTTCCCAACCAGGGGGACTTTTCCATGCACTTCTCGCTTTCCCGGCCCATCGGGTCGGGTTTCCTTTCCGCACTCATCCTGCTCGGAGCCGGCGCCGCTGCGGCGCAAACCTTGAACCTCAAAGGCCGCGTGCTCGACAAGGCCACGATGCTCGGGGTTGCCGGGGCCACCGTCAAGGTGACCGGCACGGCCAAGACCACGACCACGGATAGCGAGGGCCGTTTCACGATTACCGGAAGCGTGGGCCTCACCGGCGGCAAAGGCGCTTTGGCGCGCGAGCCCTGGTTCCAGGACGGATCGCTATTCCTTGAATCCAAATCGGCAACCACCGCCGAGCTCGCCTGGTTCGGCGCTTCCGGCGAAAGCCTGGCCTCGGTCCGTCGCGACTTGCGCGCGGGCGTGAACAAGCTGGACGCCTTCGGCGCCGTGAGCGGTGACTTCGCGGGTTTCCTGCGCGTAAAGACCGGTGGTGAAAGCTGGACCCGCCGCGCCCTGCATACCGCAGGCGCAGGACACGTGGCCTGGGTGGGCGGGGAATTGCCCGCGGCGGCCCGCGGCCTTTCCAAGGCATCGGCGGCAGGTAGCGTGGACGTTTCTTGCGAAAAGCTGAACGGCAAGACCGTCCCGTATACGAGCGATTCCCAGGACCTGGGCGATATCGTGCTCGATTATCCGGAACGCAAAATCGGAGTGGGAGCGAATCCCATTTACGGCGCCACCGTACTCTTCGACGGCTCCAAGGGACGCGCGGCCGCCAGCGCCGAGCTGCAGGCCAAATGGCAGGACTGGCCCCGCTTCACCCCTTCGGACATCAAGTTCAACGTGGCCCGGGATCCCCAATACCTGGCGGACACCAACCGCATGACCCTACAGAGCTGCTGCAACAGCCAATGGGGTTACGACGATATCCAGGCCAAGATCGGGCTGTACGAAGATTGCCAGATCCATGTGGAGTACATCGGCATGGGCGAGTACGATACGCCTATCGATTCCCCGACCCCGAACGCGAATCCTTCCGGGGTCAAGGTGACGAGCGGCGCTTCCTATATCAACAGCGGCGTGTACGTGGCCAGCCGCTACGAGGTGCAAATCCAGGCCTGGGACACCGCGGCGGCCAGCATTCCCGGAGCCCATGACATGGGCGCCATCGTCAACGACTATACCCCCGTCACCAACCAGAACAAGCTCAACGGGGTGTGGCAGGCCTACGATATCACCTACCGCGGGGCGCGCTTCAGCGGGACCACCATGACCACCCAGCCTTACATGTCGGTATGGTGGAACGGGGTGCTGACCCATGATAACCGCAAGGTCAACGCGGCGGCATCGGGCCTATCCAACCACAGCGGCGAAGAGCATACCGATCCGGTCGTGTACGGTCTGAAGCTGCAGAGCGAAGGCCGCGACGTGCGCTTCCGCAATATCTGGATCAAGAAGCTGGTATTGGACCAGGCCCAAACCAAGGTGGGCTATTAGCCTTTATTCACGGGGTGCAGACGGGACTGGCCCCGCACTGGGTCAGGCCCGCATTGGGCGTCACCGTGGTATCCTTGCCCGGCGAGAGCAGCAAGGTCTTGCTGACCTGGTATCCCCGCAGGGTTCCCTGTAAGGTATCGATGGCTTGCATCAACAGCGTGTGCGACACGTTGGGGCTCAGGTACTTGTAGGTGAGGCTCAAGTCGAAGGATTTCGTCCCGAAGGTATGTAAGACATAGCTGGTGTAATTCGTTGTGTAGTCGATGGTGCTATAGGCGCCTACCGCCACCCCGGCATTGTCGTTCGATGTCCAGGCGACCCCATCGAAGTTGTTCGTGGTACCGCTGCTGCGCGCCGTCCAGCTGGCGCCGCCATCCGTGGTCGTAAGGATGGTGCCGGCGTCCCCGG
This sequence comes from Fibrobacterota bacterium, assembly GCA_023249635.1. GTDB lineage: Bacteria > Fibrobacterota > Fibrobacteria > UBA11236 > UBA11236 > Chersky-265. Next base: position 107,917 of record JAHFCH010000001.1, on the reverse strand, counting down.
CAATGATCCCGTTGTTCGCGGTCGTGAAAAAAATGGCGTTGAGGTTTTCCGTCGTCCCGCTCGTTACCGTGGCCCAGGTCGACCCCGTATTCGTGGACCTGCGGATAAGCCCCCCGTTCCCGACCGCGATGATGGTCGCGGCCGCGGGCAGGCAAACCCCATTCAGGATGGCGGTGGTGCCGCTCGTCTGAGGGGCCCAGGTGGCGCCTCCATCGGTGGTCCGCAAGATGACGCCGTTGGCCCCCACCGCATTGCCGTTATTGGCCGTGAACAGGTGGATGCCGTACAGGTTTTGGGTGGTTCCGCTGGCAATCGTACTGAACAAGGTACCGTTGGAAGTACGGATGATGGTCCCGGAATTGCCCACCGCGCAACCTGCGTTGGCGCCGGAAAAGGATGCTGCGTTCAGGGTATTGGTGGTGCCGCTCACGGCCAGGGTCCAGGTGGTTCCATTGGTGGTCTTGACGACTACGCCGCCTACGCCTACGGCCCAATGGGCGCTGTTGGTGGGCGCGGCGGCTCCCAGCAGGTTGGCGGTAGTCGGGACCGTCATCAGGGTCCAATTGAGCGCTGTATTGGTCGTGCGGAGAATGGTCCCGGAGTCGCCCACCGCTATTCCTGAAGTGGTCAGGAAAGAGGCCGCGTGCAGGGCCGGTCCCACCGGAATGGAATCGCGCATGGTCCCGTCCACGCGGATACGCACGAACTTCACCGGGTTTGTGACGCTGCCGGGGGCATTGGAAACAAACCGGGCGCGCAGGATGGTGAAAACGGGATTCACCGTTTTGGTCACAGCCAAATCGTCGCCGGCCTTTAGGTTGAAGGTGACCGAGTCGCGGTGCACGGTGTCGGCGCGCGCGGGATTCAGGGTGGTATCGATGGAATAAATCTTGGCCGTCCAGGTCCGCAGCGGCGCCAAACTATAAGTCTTCTCGCTGACGGCGATGCTGGAAGAGTCGGCGCGGCCGCTGATGGGGTACTTGTTGACGATGGTGGACACGCCGACGGCGCTCAGTTCGATGACCAGGGTATCGAGGCGGAAGATGGTATCGGCCGAAGCGATTTTGAGCAGGGCATTGGAGCTCGGCATGAGGACCAGGCTCAGCCGGACGATGCCGGGGCGCTCGTCGCCGGGATCGGTGCTGCGGGAGTCGGACATGCAAGCGGCCAAGAGCAGAATCGCAAGCATGGAAACGGCGGCCAGGGCCAGCCTTCCCGATTTGAGCATCCATGCTGTTGTTTGGGCAATCATTCTGAACGGGGAAAACACCTTTCCAAGTGTACCCCTTCTCCTTGTTCCTCTACACCTAATTATCGGAGGGGGAAGGGGTTAACCACGTGATCGCTGACAGGTAAATGCGGGGAGCGTTTGGGGAATTTAGGGGAAAACGCGTGATGGGGACCACCCTCGATGGGGGCCCCGCGGTAAACGCGGGAATTTCGGGGATAGGGGCCGGCCCTAGTGGGTATGGGGAAAAAGCGAAAAGGCCGCGCCGGCAGGTCGCACCTGTTCCCGGGATGCCGATACCGGACCGATCAAACGGCCAAGGGCATCGGCCGCCGATTCACTGGAAACGGGTCGCAGGTCTGATGTCGGCCGCCCGATGGAAACCGGGATGGGCACTTCCGCTACCAGATTGCGGAAGAGGATGGTGTCGCCTTTGCCGCCGGAATGCAATTGCAGAGCCAGCGTGCCCGTAGCGAACATCTTGTCCGCGTTCGCCGTCGCGTAAACGGCGTGTCCGTTAACGAATGTCTTGATGCCGGTTCCCTGGACCTCAACCCGCAAGGCGTTCCACTTGGTGTAATCCACCCAACCCTGGGTGGGGGCCGTGGTGATGAGTTCGTACCAATGCCATTCCCCGTCGCGCACCCACATCACCGAGCCATCCTGGCTGGGTCCGAAATCGATCTGGGTTCCCTCGATGCCGCAGCACCCGGAATTCTCCTTGCCCGTACGCACGTACAGTCCGCTGTTGCCGCGCACCGGCTTGTAATCGAGGGTGACGATGAGATCGGTATAGGACGAGTCGGTAACCAGATGGCACCAGTTGCCGTTGGGATCGACACCGCGGATAGCGCTGTCGACCACGGCCCATTGGCAATCGCCCTGGGTATGCCACCCGGCCAGGCTGTGGCCGTTGAAAAGCGAAACCTTCTTCCCGGCGGAAGCCAGGGCCGGGAGCAGCAAGCAAGCCAGGGTAACGAAGCGGTTACTCATGCTATTACCGTACCGCGAAGGGTTTGGCGATGGTGCGATCCCCGGAGCGGACGCGCAGGAAGTAAACGCCGCTGCGGAGCGCAGACACGTCGCAGCGGGCCTCGGCCGCGAAGCGGGAGAAGTCCGGGCCGGGAACGGCCCGGCCGGAGAGGTCGAGCACGGCGGGATGGGAAACCCGACCGGCCATCCCGGGCAATGCCAGGTAACGGCCCTCGCGGGCCAGGCGGATATCCGATCCGGGTTCGGGCCGGCCTGCGCGGGCGAGATCGGTGGGGATGCGGGTGGAGAGGTGGTTGAGCGTGTAGAACATCTCGTAGGATTGCATCTGATACTCGATGGTCAGGTTGGGGCCGAATTCCAGGCCCAGGATGGTTTCCTTTTGCAGACCGGTGAAGGAGAAGAGCAATTCGCGGGCAGAGCGTTTCTGGATCGATTGGATTTTGATGCCTGCGCTGTCCGACTTCGGGCCCCCGTAATAAGGGCTGACGGATTTGATGTAGCTGAAGGTATAGGCCCGGTAATTCTCCACCGCCAGGAAATCATCCGCGAGATCGGAAGTGAAGGAGACCACCAGGCCGTCCTTGACCAGGGAAACGGAGTGCACGTCGATGTAGGCCTTGTTGCCGATGAAGTCGGGCTTGAAGGTCAAGCGTTGCAGGCCGCCTGGCTTGCCGCACCAGACCCAATAGGCGTTACCGGTATTGCCGAGCCCCCCCAGGTAGAAGTTCCCCTTGCCGTCCTCGACGATGCGGTAATTGCCGGCTTCCAGGCCGCCGGTCATGCGGATGGCCGTGCCCTGGGTCTGGCCGTCCACCTTGTCGAATATCAAGCGGTTGAGATGGCCGGTGCGGTTGTCGCCCACCAGGGCCTGGCCCTGGAAAGGACCGCTGCGCATGAAATGGATGTCGGTGGCGGAATGGGACATCTTATCGTACGGGATCCACAGCATATCGCTCCGGTACGCGTCCAAGACGGGGTCGGGTCCCAAGGTACCTTGCCAATTGGAAGCCCCGTTGGCCCAATTGTTGGTGGGTACACCGTAGTCCTTCCCGGCCTTCAGCATGAAGATGGGCGTAGCCGGCCGGTAATTCCCCTGGTTGTCCGAGAACCAGATATCCCCGGAATCGTTCCGGCCCATGCCGTTGCTGTTGCGCATGGCTGTGGCGTAGTCGAGTTCCCATTTCGCGGCCTTCAGATCGTAACGCGCTATGCTGCCGCGGGATCCCATTCCCGCATACAGGTAATTGGCATCGGACTCGAAATCGCTGTTCCAGCCGTACCATCCCGGACGGTGGGGTATTTTCAGGAACTCCTTCTCCTGGGTCAGATTGGTTCCATCGAACTGGTAGCTGTAGATCGAGTTCGCGGTGTTGAGGTACACGTCATGGTCGTTGCGCACCATCAGGCCCAAGGGCTCGGTGTAGCCGGGGCCGGGTAGCATGGTCCGCGTTACGGTCTCCGCCTTGCCCAAGCCGGTGACCAGGTACAGGTTTCCGTTGTAGTCCAGCTGCAGCATATTCCCGTTGGCGAGCAAGGCCATGCCGCCCACCATGAACTTGTCCGCGCTCTTATGCCAGACTTCCAGGTTGACGCCTTTGTGAACGGGCTGCGGCCCGGCATCGGCGGGCAGATCGTGATCGGGAGGCATCACCTTGCGGGGACCGTAAGGCAAGGGGCCTTTGACCGGCGTCAATTGCTTCTCATCGCAGCGGATGGCTGTGTCCACCTGGGCCGCGGCGATGCCGCAGAGCAGGAGCGAAGGCATGAGAATGAACATCGTCTTTTTCATTTCCTGGATTCCTTTCCGTACGATTTTCACGGCGCGCCGGGTTCCGTCTTTTCCGTCCATAACATCTGTCCGCGCACGTTGCTCGCCTTCTCGCCGCGGCCGGTGCGGTCGAGGAGGATAAGCCGTTGCCCGTCGAAGGCCAATCGCTGCTTACGTCCCGGCGCGCGGGCCGCCGGCAAGGCGAAGAGCGAGACCGGGTTCTTGGTCAGGTTCTCGAAAATCCAAGGACCGCCGTTCTTGCCCGTCACCACCAGATCCAGATCCCCGTCGCCGTCGGCGTCTTCCAGCCCCAGTTCCGCGCCGGCGCCGATGCCTTCACCCGCCGAGATCACGTGCTTGATCCAGGGGAAGGGCTTGCCCGGATCCGATTCGTACCAGGCGATTAGCAGCTCGCCGTCGGGCATGGGATCGTTGTCGCCCTCGGCTTTGAAATCCTTGCCGGTGATCAGATCCGGATCCCCGTCGCCGTCGATGTCCCCGAAAGCCAGGGCATGGGCCTGCGACCAGCCCGCATCGATCACGTGTTGCTCCAATTCGCCCGTGGCCAATTGTTCCCACCACGAGATGCCCACGCGATGGGCCGAACTGGTGACCACGTCCATGCGGCCGTCCTTATTGACATCGAGCGGAAAAATGCGGGAGGTATGCCCGTAGGCCCCATGGGTATTGCGCCCCAACCAATCGGGACCGGCGGGAGTGCGCCAGGGGAAGTCCATGCGCGGCGATCCGAAAGGCCGGTCATCCAGGGCGCCGATGGCGATTTCATGACGGGTCCATAGGCCGGTGGCGGTCGCCGGGGCCTGGTACCAGGCATTGGGCCGGACCAAATCCATCTTCCCGTCGCCGTTCATGTCCACGGCGCCCGCGCCCAGGTCGCAAGTGTCCACCGCCACTTGATGCACGGTCCATTTTCCGCCTTTGCAATCCCACCATTTCACCTGGGGCACATTTCCCGAGGCGAGGAACTCCCGCTTCTTCCCGTCCCCATCCATGTCCCATAGCCCACCGGTCTCGTAATTGCCGGAGGCATCCACCACGGTCGCCGCCCAGGCGCCCGCAGTAGCGCCGGGGTTACGGTACCAGATAAGCCCGGCCTGGCGGCTGCCGGCGACGAGATCGGGCCAGCCGTCCTCGTCCACGTCCAGGGCCGAAAGCGCGCCGTCCTGCTTGAAGGTCCCGTAGCCCTTGGCGTCCACGGTCCCATCCATGGTACGGAAGCGCTGTTTGGGCCAATTCGCCGAGGTCAATCCCGTTCCCGGATTCGCGTACCACCAATCGCCGGCGGCCACGTCGGCCCTACCGTCCTTGTTGAAATCGCCGAAGCAGGAGGCCTGCGCGGGCAGGGAATCCAGGCGCCGCTTGCGCCAGGCCACCGTATGCCCGGCCCCGGGTCCTTCGTCTTCCTTGGTGGCCACGCCGGATTGGTTGATGAAGAGCCAAGGCCCGCCGCCCTGGCCGTCGGCCGCCACGTTGATGACGGCCACGTCGGTATCGCCGTCCTTGTCGAAGTCGGCCAGGCCGATCTGGGTACCTGCCGTGATACCCTCGCCATGGGTGATGAAATGCCGCTTCCAATAGGGCGCCACGCCCTTGGTGAATTCGTACCAGACCACGAACAGGGGCGTTTCCGTGAACGGATCCTCGTCCTTGCCGTGGCCGCGCCAGCGCTTGCCCGTGATCAGGTCAAGGTCGCCGTCCCCATCCATATCCGCCTGGTGCAGGCAATGCAGGATACTGAGCTCGCCATCGATGATATGCGATTTGAAGGTGATATCCGTGCCTTTGCGGATCTGTTCATACCACATCACGCCCATGCGGTGGGCCGAGCTGGCGAGCAGGTCGGGCAAGCCGTCGCCGTTCACGTCCATGACGAAGATCTGCACGGTATGCCCGTGTTGACCGATCTCATTGCGGATCTCATGGATGCGCTCGACGAAAGGGAGATCCTGCACCGGCAGGGCGGGACGATCTTCGATGGCGCCGATGGCGATGGGGTGGGGGAGCCATTTGCCGGCGCGGCGATCCACGGGCGCTTCGTACCATACGTTGGGCCGTACGATATCGGCGCGGCCGTCGCCGTTCACGTCCCCGAGACCGGAGCCCCAGTTGTCCTTGGCCGTGGAGATGGTATGGCATACCCATTTTCCGCCCGCGTACTCGCTCCATACCGTGGGCTGATCGGCCACGTCCGAGATCAGCTCGTTGCTTTTGCCGTCGCCGTCCACGTCCCACCATTCGCCGCTATGGCCCGAAAGGCAACCCAGGGCTTCCATGGCCCATAGACCGGTTGCGAGCCCGTTGTTCTTGTACCAAACGCCGTCGCCATGATCGGCGGCCACTATGTCCACGCGCCCATCGCCGTCCACATCCCGGGAAAGCAGCATGTCGTCGTGGCGGTTGGCCCGGAACACATGGGCGGTCCAATTGGGGGCTTCGAACCAGGTTTCGGCGCAGGCGATGTCGGGACGGCCGTCCTTGTTATAGTCCCCGAAAGTGCAGGCGTCGTTGGAGAGCGCGCCCAGCTTCTTCTTCTCGAAGGCGATGCTGCGGTCCGCTCCGGTCGCCAAAGTGGCGAGCGCCAGAGAGGCGAGTGCCAGTGCCATGAGTGCCGGGGCCGTCGCCATAATCTTTCCGCGCATACGTCTTCCTTTCCCGGCGGGCAAATGCCTGGCCAGGGCCTCCTTTTCAGGGAGGCTTTGGTTCAATGCCATGTCGTGAATCCGCGGAGGAAGGCTATCCGGTCAGGGCCGGATCAATGCCACTCCACTATCGCGGCGTCTTGCCGTTGCGTTGCGTAATCCAGTTTGATCTCGGCCGCATCCAAGGCGCGCCCGTATACCCGCACTTCGTCCAGGGCCCCTTCGAGGTTGGCCTCGCCGGGCCCGGAAATCCCCTTATGGATGGCGTGGCCGAAACGGATGCCGGCACCGGGATGCAAATCCAGGGAAGCCAGGGTATTCTCCGCGGCCAAGGCGCCGTTGATCCAGGTGCGCAACAATTGCGAGCGCGGATCGTATACGGTGGCCACGTGCGCCCAGGTCCCCAGGTACGGGGCCAAGCTGAAATGGTTCTGCTGCGCCGAGGGTTCGGCGTCGGGGGTGCTGTCCCAAGGACCGAATTGGGCGGTGGTATCCGGCCGCACGAGGAAATGGAAACCGCGCAGCGGGGATTCCTCGCCCAAGGCGAGCACGCCGATGCGTTTGGAGGACATGGAGAACTTCATCCAGAAGGTTATCGTGAAAGCGGCGTTCCCACCCCATGCGGCGGGTAGCGGTGCGGACATTTGTCCTGTATCGCTTTCCGCGAAGCCCTTGCCCAGCCCGACCACGGCCGAGGCCGCCGCGCCAACGGCGGGAGAAGGCGTGGCCGATGCGTGCCAGGCGGATAGGGTAGCGTCGCGGTAACCCCCGGCGGCGGCCTGCGCCGATTCGCCCAGGTGCCAGGCGGCACGCAGGCCCTGGGCCGTGTCGAATACGCGGGCGGCTTCGCCGAGATCGCGGGCATCTTTGCGGCCCCAATATACGAGCAGGGAATCGGGACCGGATTTGGGATCGTCCAGGCGGATCCACGCGATGGCCTCGCCGGCGGCGGCGTCCCAGCGTTCGATTTGGAAGGGCAACAGGGCGCCGTCGGCGCGGGCGAAGCGGATGTCCTCGCCGCCGGAACGCGCCTGGGAGAAGTCGAATTCCGGCGCGCGCAACCGCACCAGCAGGGGATAGCCGGCGTTCCCGGCGGAACCCCGGGAGGATGCGGCGGTGGCCACGTCGGCCCCGTTGGCGCCGAGGTCGAAACGCAGCGTGCGGGAATGGGCCCAGGCGGCGAAGGCCGAGGGACGCGCGGTATCCCCGGAGGTGATGTGGAACGCCTCCGCGACAGCGATGGGCGCGCCGTCCGAGGTGTCAGGGAAATAGGCCATCAGTACGGGGTAGTCGCCCTCGGGCAATCCGGATACGGTCAGGAATCCCTTATCGTCCAGCTTGCCGACGATGCTGATCGCGAAACTGCTACCGGGCACGAACAGGATGGCGTTCTCGGGCAGGTGGCGACCGGCGAAAGGTATCTTCAGGGTTCCCGTAACTTTCAAGGTACCATCGACCGTCAATGCCGAAGTCTGGTCCGCGTCGATGCGGAGGCCGGGCAACCAGGCCTTGAGGCCGCGCGTCGAGTCACGCGATTCCAAATCGTAGGTGCCCGCGGCGACCGTGGAGAAACGGTATCGGCCATTGGCATCGGTACGCGTGGCCACGGGCGTGCGGGTATCCTTGCCGGGCACGGGCATGAAATCGGCGGGCACCAATACCACGGGGGCATGGGCGATGGGTTTGCCCTCGCCATCCTGGATCCGGCCCGTGAGACCATTGGTGGTTTCGGAACCACCGGTGGTGGAAGTGAATTCGCATCCGGAGAGGATGGCCGCGCCCAGCAGGCATGCGGCGACGGCGGCGCAGGCCAATAGGCACGCGGAAAGGGTATGGCTCCAGGGGAAGTGGCGCGTTTTCATGCCGCCCCCGCTTGGGTCTCTTCGCCCTTGCCCACCTGGGTCATGGGGAACAGCTGGATATTCACCTGGTAGACAGAATCCGGATCGCCGCCTTCGGACCCCATGTGCAGCAGGGATTGCCGCAGCTCCTTGATGCGTTGGCGTATCTCTTCCAGGTTCTTGGAACACATGGTGATGGTTACCGTGGACAAATCGCGGATTTCCTTGGGATGCCGTCCCCAGGATTCTCCCGCCAACTTCCAGCATTCTTCCTGGAAATTGCGCACGGCGGCCGATTGCCATTTTTCACCGCTGGTCAGGCGCACATCGGTCACCTGGTGGCGCCCATCTTCCTGTAATTTGACGAAGCCCAATTCGATCAGCAATTGCACCGAGTCCTTGGCTTCCTTGACCGTGATGGGCGGGCTCAAGCGCGCGGCCAAGGCCTTATAGTCGCCGCCGAAATCGTGGAACATGAGCAGGCAATGGATGGCGCTATGGTACCACTTCTGGTAGAAGGCGTATTGGCCCAGTTCGATCTTGCGGGAGCCGAGGCCGCGCAGGGCGATCATGTTCTCGAAATGGAGCTTGATTGATTTCACCGTCTTGGCCCGGCCGTAGAGGAGCAGCTCCCGCAGGTAATCGGCTTCGCGACCTTCGAACGCGCACAGCTTAAGCAACGCGGGCAGGCATTTTTCCGGGAGCGCCAGCTTGCCTTGCATCACCTTGACCAGGAAGCCCGCGTCGAGGCTCAACAATTTGCCCAGGTAGCGGTAGGAGAAATAGGTATTGCGGGCCTTGCGAAGCTCGTAAAGATCCTTCAGGAAGGCGTGGTAGTTCAGGTAGTCGAATACGTTGGGTGCTTTGTCGCTCATCGCGAACCTCTACCCATCATACCTACCGGACCATCCTGAACCCGAATTATCAACGCTTCCCCCCGGAATACCTGCCGTTCGCTTCAATATAGGCCGGGTTTGTCCCCCCGGTGGGGTGGCCTGGGAAGAATCCGTTGTAGCTATTTATCAACGCTGGCGGGTTTTTTGAGGGGATTGCGGGGATTATATGCGGTTTGCCCTCGGAGGGGATGGTTGCAAGGATGGGGAAAAGCGTAGCAAGGATAGTCGTTATAACGTATATTAACCTCCGAGTCGCACATGGATCGCAGAGACTTCCTTAAAGCCCTTCCCTTCATCCCCATGGCGGTGAGAAGTATGGACCTCAACACATTCGCCCAAGCTACCCGCGCGCTCAAGCCAGGGGAAAAGATGCCCGTGCTCTTCATGGGGCACGGCTCTCCCATGAACGCCATTGAGGACAATGAATTCACCGCGGCCTGGGAGAAGACCGCGCGAGACCTTCCCGTACCCAAAGCCGTTTTGTGCATCTCGGCGCATTGGCTTACCCGCGGAACCTACGTGACCGCCATGGAGAAGCCTCCGACCATCCACGATTTCGGCGGCTTCCCCAAGGAATTGTTCGACGTGCAGTATCCTGCACCGGGCAGCCCGGCCATGGCGGAGGAAACCATCCGCACCTTGAAATCCATTACCGCCCAGCCGGACGATCATGATTGGGGCCTGGACCACGGCGCCTGGAGCGTCATCCGCCGCATGTATCCCAAGGCCGATGTCCCGGTGCTGCAACTGAGCATAGATTTCCATCGACCGCCGCAATGGCATTACGATCTGGGACGCGAGCTGGCGCCTTTGCGCGAGAAGGGCGTGTTGATCCTCGCCAGCGGCAACATGGTGCATAACCTGCGTAAGGTGGCGTTCGATCGCATCAACGGTCCCGAGTACGGATTCGATTGGGCCATGGAGATGAAGGCCAAATTCGCCAAGCATATCCGCGAGCGTAATCATGCTCCGTTGATCGATTATACCTCGATGGGTGAGGCCGCCAAGCTGGCCATCCCCACGCCGGACCATTATTACCCGCTGCTTTACGCCCTGGGTCTGCAGGAGAAAACGGACGAAGCCGTCTTGTTCAATGATAAGGCGGTGGCGGGTTCGCTCACCATGACTTCGGTGCGCCTCGGCTAAGGGTCCGTTAACAAATAACTGAAACAGTTCGCCACCCATCTGCGGGCCATCTTGGCCCGAACGTCAATCGCGAAACCCTCAACATAGCGATGCTATGCCTCGGGTTTCGCTCAATCCGTTCAGGCCAATCTGACCCCCATCTGGGGGCTCCTTTGTTCCATTTATTTGTTAACGGACCCTAAGCGGCGCGCCGCTATTCCATGGCGGCGGTGTCGGCGGAGAAGGCGGTGGGGAACCGGTCCTTGAGGGAAGCCCAGACCGCGGAATTCTCCGTGGCCGAGAACAGAACATAACTCACGTGGTTCCCATCCTTCCGGGATTGGAAGGAGCCGCGGGGATCGAGCCCGTTCGTCCATTTCCCCGCGTCGAACATCACCTTGACCATGACCGTATCGCCGCTGCGCCAGCGTGTGACCCTATCCTTGCCGAACATCAGCCGCAGGCGCATGCCCTGGGGCATATCGAACAGGGCCCGCAGGGTATCGGGGCCATTGATACGCATGAGCTTGGCGTAGCGCGGATTCGACCAGGCCTGGAAGGGCACGGAATCGGGTAGGCTCTCGGCCGTCGTCGCGGATTGCAGGAGCAATTCCGCCTTGCTCCATTCGCCTTCGTGGATGGTCACCGGGGGCAAGGGATTGGCCGCGTCGGCGGCGAAGTCCACCATATGGCCATTGGGGGCGTTCCAGCATACCCCGCTGTCCCCGCCTCCGGAAGACATGGTATAGCCCATGCCCATCACCTTGAGGTTCATGGAAGGGATATCGGCGGCCGCGGAGGTGTCGAGCACGGCGAAACGGGCCGCTACCGTAACCTCCGGGTTACCTACTTCGGTGCCGGCCAGCCGGTTGCAGGCCGACAAGGCCAGAGTGGCCAGCATGGCCGGCAAAGCCGTAAGCAGGCCTGCCGCTAGACGCCGCATGAGCTTAGGCCCCCATCTCGGTAAGGGGGAACAATTGGATGTTCACCTGGACCACATCTTCGCCGGTGCCCGGCTCGGCGCCCAGATTGAGCAGCTCCTTGCGCATCAATTGGATCTGTTCTTTGACCCGGGCGAAATCCTTGGCGTGGATGGGAATGGTGATGGAAGAGATGTCGCGTTTGGCGGCGGGCAGATTGTCCAGGGCCGCGGCGCCCATGCGCATCATCTGATGGTGGTAATTCTTCACGAGTAGGGAACGCACTTCGTCGGAGGTGGTGATGTTGATGTCGCTTTGCATGAAACCGTTGGCCGTCTTCTTGAGCAGGCCCAGGATGCTCAGCAATTTCAGGGATTCCTCCGCCTCCTTCTCCGTGATGGCCTTGCCCAGTTTCTTCGCCACCCATTTCGCGTCCGGCCGGAAGCCTTTCGCCGCGGCCAATTCGCGCACCGCGATATGCCGCCAATCCGAGAAGAGCTGGAACTGGGCCTCGTCCAGCTTACGCAAGCCCGCCTTCGCGCGCACACGCAAGATGTTCCCGTAATGGACGTTGCGCTCCGGGAGCGCGGTCGCCTGGTTGAAAAATACCAAATTTTCGAAGAACTCCGCGCGCAATCCCTTGAGCCCCAGGGCCGCCGCGAACTTGAGCAGGGATTTCTTGGTGAGGTTACGTTTGCCGTCCATGACCAGCTTCAGGTAGTTGGGGCTGGTAATGCCCGCCTTCTGGGCGAAGTACCGGTGCGAGAAGATCGGTTGCTCGGCCTTCTTGAACTCGTAGTAATCGAGCAGGAAGGTGCGGTAATTCGAGTAGTGGAGGACGTCCGGTTCCGTTTTTTCGTTGCTCATGGTAGTCGGGCGCCGGCTGGGTTAAACAGGTAGGTCGGCTGGTACAATCATACGTTACGGAGGGGGCTGCGCCCACCCTTTCCGGGCCTCCAGGTGTTAACAAATGTATACGGATTAAGGCATCCGGAGGGGGAAAACCTGCGTAATAAGGGGATATCTTCTAACCAGGCCCGGCGTTCGGGCCGCGGCCGCGAGGCCGGAGGCATTCCATGACGGCGACCCTGGAAATGACGGCGCGGACCTTTTCGGTGCAAACGGTCCGGATTGCGGAAAAACCCCTCGATCCCATGCAGGAAATCAACTCCCAGGCCTTCCTGAAAGCCTTGCTGGGCGGGGCTCCGGCGTCCACCAGGGCCTTCCGGGCGCTGGTCAAGACCATGCACCCCCTGCTGACCCGGTACATCGGGCGCTGGTTCCGCGACCAGGACCATGTCCAGGATGTGCTACAGGAGACCTTTCTGGCGGTTCACCGTGCCTTGCCGCGGTTCGAGGGCAAGTCCAAGCTCACCACCTGGGTGTATTCTCTAGCCCACCATAAAGTCTGTGATCGCCTTTCCGAAAAATACAGGTTGGGCCGCGGCCAGAATGAGGACGGCGACCATGCCTGGGATTTGGAATCCCCCGATCCCCTGCCCGATGAGGCCCTGCACCAGACCCGCGTAGTCACCTGGATTCGCGCCGCCGCCGCCGAGCTTCCTCCCCTGTACGGCGAGGCCTACCGGCTTCGCGATCTGGAGGGGATGAGCGGCGAGGAAGCCGCCGAGGCTCTGGGCATTTCGCCCACCCTGATCCGCGTTCGCTTGCACCGCGCCCGCTGTATGATCGTCGATCGCCTGCAAAAGAAGCATCCCGGATTGTTCGGGGAAGATGGCATCGCCATATCCAAGAATCGCATCACCGCCCCGGTAGGGGCTTAACACGGAGGAAGAGAGATGGAACGGAAATCCCTGACCCGCCTGGCGCTGGCCGGCATCATGGCGGGAAGCTTCGCGCTTACCGCTTGCGAAAAAGACAGCACCGGTCCCAAGACCGAGACCAAGACCGGCATCACGGCGGCCACGACGCTATCTGCCTTCCAGGCCGAATGCACGAAGGCCGGCGGCGCCTTTGCCGCCCATGGTTGTAGCGGCCTCAACGATTGCAAAGGCCATAGCTACCTGGAAGGCAAGGAGGTCTCGGCCCATGATTGCAAGGGCCAGTCCACCTGCGCGGGCGGGAGCTGCATCGAATCATGATCATGCGCAGGACTGATGCCGGTACCCAGCCGGATGTCTTGGCTCCGGTTGCCGGCGCGGGCGGGCGCATCGCCCCCCACGCCGTCGGCATCGGCCTGCGCATTCCGCATTACCGCGCGCTTTTTTCGGAATGGCCCGAGGTGGAATTCTTCGAGATCATTTCGGAGAATTTCATGGGCGATGCCGAGCTTCCCCGCCGCAACCTGGAACGCGTCCTGTCCCGCTATCCGGTGGTGCTGCATGGGGTGAGCCTCGGCATCGCCTCGGCCGCGCCTTTGGACTACGCCTACCTGCGGCGCCTCAAGCGCCTGCTGGAATTCACCGATGCGCCTTATGCCAGCGATCACTTGTGCTGGACCGTGGCCCACGGCATTCAACATCACGACTTGCTTCCCTTCCCGCATACCGAGGAGAACGCGCGTTACGTGGCCGAAAGGGCCGCCATCGTGCAGGATTTCCTGGGCCGGCCTTTCGGGTTGGAAAACCTTTCCAGTTACGTGGCTTTCCGCGGATCGGAAATGTCGGAATGGGAATTCTACAACCGCGTGATCGAGCTCTCGGGCTGCTCGTACATGCTGGATATCAACAACGTCTTCGTATCGGCCGTGAACCATGGCTTCGATCCGCGCGCCTATCTCGATTCCATCCGCTGGGGGAAGGTGCTGCAATGCCATATCGCCGGGCATCGTCGCCGTGCGGACGGCAGTATCCTGGATACCCATGACGAGCCGGTGGCCTTGGACGTATGGGAATTGCACCGGCATGCCTGGAACCTATCCGGCGGCTTCCGCACCCTGCTGGAACGGGATGATAAGATACCCGCCTTCGCGGAAGTCCGCGCCGAGGCCGCTTTGGCAAGGTCCTACCGTTGAACCAGGCCAGCCTCGCCGCCGACCCCAACGCGGACGACCGGGAACGCCAGGTTGCCCCACCGGAAGGGTTGCGTCGCTTGCAGGAAGAATTCGGCCGTGCCGCGCGCGCCCCATTGTCCTTCGCCGGCGGCCGCATGCGCAGCCTTCCCGATGCCTATCCCGAATCCGCCACCGACGCGGTGCGCCCGCGCGGAAGGCAGACCCCGCGGGAACGGCTCGCGATCTACAACGAGCAATACTGGTATCGCCTGCTCACCGTACTGCAGGAGAATTTCCCTTTGCTCGCCCGCACCCTGGGTTTCTGGGAGTTCAACCAATTGGCTACCGAGTACCTGATCGCCCATCCTTCCCGTGATCCGTCCCTCGACGGCCTGGCCTGGAATCTGCCGGCCTTTCTGCGCGGCAACCGACGCTTCGCCACGCCGCGAAATCTCCAGATCGCCGCCGTGGATTTGGCTGCCTTGCGCGCCTTCCATGCCCCCGCGCGCGAAAACTTCGATCCCGGCCGCCTTTCGCCGCAGGAAGCCGCGGCGCTCGAGTCCATGCCTATGGAGTTGCAACCCTGGCTTTCCCTGGTGGAAGAGGATTGGAACCTGACCGCGTGCCGGCAAGCCGTGCTGGAGGGGACGGGATCCGCTCCGGAATTCCGGGAAGCCAAAGGATACTGGGTCGCCTATCGCCATGAGGGCGCGGTGGCTTGGGGCGCCTTGGAGCCGGCCGCCTTCCTATTGCTCTCGGCCCTTGCGGCCGGGGAGACCTTGGCGGAAGCCTGCGAGTCGGTGGATCGCGCCTTGCCTGATGCCGAAGCGGAGCGGTTCGCCGGGAACCTGGCGGCCTGGTTCGCGGAATGGACTTCCCTGGGGTGGTTCGCGCAGCCCGCGTTTAATATCATTCGGCCATGCCCGACTCCCGAAGCATCCTTTGGCCCATCGACCTGGAACACAAGCCTAAGCTGATCCGCATCGGCGAGGATACCCAGGGACAGCGGGCCGATAAGCCCGTGGAGTTCTGGTGCCTGAAGGATGCCTGGGTGCTGCATTTCTACACCTACCATGCCTCCTTGAACCTTGACGGGAACGCCTTCCGCATCGCGCCGGGTTCGCTGAGCCTGACTCCCCCGGGAGCCATGGCGCGCTACCAGTTCCTGGGCAAATCGGTCCATCTCTACGCCATCTTCGAATTGCCCGCCAAGTCCCCCGCCGGCCGCGTGCCCGCCATGCAGGCGTTGGGGCGCCGGGCCAACGCCATGGAGGAGCGCTTCCGGGAATGCATCGCCATGGCCCGCGAAGACAAGCTGCGCGCCGAAGTGCGGCTTTGGGATCTGCTCCTGGAGGCGGCGGCGGGCAAGGGTACCGCGGCCAAAGGCGATGCTTCCGCGCCGCCCGCCTTCCGTAAGGCCATCCGGCTTATCCACGATCGCCTGGCCGAACCGCTACGCGTGGCCGCCTTGGCCCGCGAGGTAGGATATTCGCATAACCAATTGACGCGATTGTTCCTCAAGCATCGCGGGCATTCGGTGGTGGAATATATCCAGTCGCGGCGGGTGGGCACCGCCCTCGATCTGCTCCACCATACGGATATGGCTGTGAAGGCGGTGGCGGGTGCTGTCGGCATCCCCGATCTCCACCACTTCAACAAGCTGATGAAGCGGCATACCGGTCTTTCCCCACGGGCCGTCCGGGCCCAGGATGCGCGGATTCCGCAGGTTAAGTGAAAAAACACCAACGATGGTGAAAAATGCCCGTTCCCGGTCTGCTCGCGAGGCCTTACCTTAACGGCATCTGATAGGGGATCCGGGAATCCATGCCGCCATCCGCGCAACACGCGCAACGCCCACCGTACCCGCTATCCGCCTGGCACCGCTCCGCGCGCGCAGCCACCGTAACTGCCCTGTTACTATGGTGCGGCCATGCGGGAACCGACGCTTCCCTCGATCCCCATCCCGACTCCACCGAGGTCGGTGTGTCCCGCTGGCGCGCCCAGCGATTGGGGTTGTTCATCCATTGGGGGCCCGTAAGCCGTACCGGCCAGGAGATAAGCTGGTCGCGGGGAACCAGCATCCCCAGCGCGGACTACGATACCCTCTACCGTGGCTTCGATCCGACCGGCTTCTCGGCGCGGGCATGGGTCGATCTGGCCAAGGCCGCGGGCATGCGCTACCTGACCTTGACGTTCAAGCATCATGACGGGTTCTGCCTTTGGGACACGCGCTACTCCCCGTACAACGTAATGGCCACGCCCTTCGCCCGCGACCCCGCCGGGGAGCTGGCGGAGGAATGCCGTCGCCAGGGTTTGGGTTTTCAGGCCTACTACTCCGTGGCGGACAGGTATCAGCCGGATTACCTGCCCGCGGGACCGGGCGGTCCGGGGTTCGCGTTACCGGCCGGGCAAACGCCCAGCATGGATCGCTACCAGGGTTATCTCGCGGCGCAGGCTAGCGAAATCCTGGACCGCTATCGGCCCGATGCGTTCTGGTTCGACGGCGACTGGGACGCGACCTGGGGAGGCGAACGGGGAGCGGCGGTATATCGGACCCTCAAAACGGCGCGCCCCACACTAGTGATCAACGACCGGTTGCAAGGCGCCCGCGGCCTCGGCGATTTCCGCACCTGGGAGCGGGCCATAGGCGCCTTCGATGCGGGTTCACCGTGGGAGACGACCGCGACCCTGGCGGAGCAATGGTCCTATCAACCCGGGGGAAGCGTCCGGGCCGTAAAGGATGTGCTGCAAGAGATGCTGGCCGTGATTGGAGGGGACGGGAATTACCTGCTCGACGTAGGCCCGGGCCCGGATGGAAAAATCCGGCCGGAGGAAGCCGCCCGCCTCATGGAGCTGGGCCGCTGGGTCAACGCGCATGGCGAAGGCATCCACGGCACCCGGGGTGGGCCTTACTATCCGGGAGCCTGGGGCGCCTCGACGCAATCGGGTAACCGCGTGTTCCTGCACATCCTCGCCTGGCCCCCGGACGGCAGGTTCCGTTTTCCCGGCCTTCCGCGCCGCGTGCTCTCGGCCCGCCGGATTTCCGGGGGTAGCGTAGAAGTTACCCAGGGTCCCGATTCCCTGGCCATCGAATTGCCGTCCACCGGATGCGACAGCCTGGCCGAAACCATCGCCCTGGAACTCGACGGGCCGGTGTCCGGTCCTTTGGCGACGGCTGTGAACGGCCTGGGACTTCCCGGTACCTGGCTTTCCCGCACCGCCGGCTTGCGCGCCAGCTCCATGTACGGCGCTCCCGTCGATTCGGCGGGTATTTTGGGCGCGGAAATCTACGCCCGCGATTTCTCCATGCATACGGCCCTGGAGGATTCCCCCTCCATCGTCCTGGACCTGGGAAGGCTCATGACGGTGGCTTCGGTGGATATCGCCAACCGCAGCGCGCATGCCACGGTCAATAGCCAGGTCCAGGATTTCCAGGCGCGCGCCCGCACTCTGACGATATGGCTTTCCCGCGATGGGCTGGCCTGGGAAGAGGCCTGGCGGGCGGACGGGGCAAGGCCCTATTGGAGCGCAGCCATTCCCGCCCAGAAGGGTACGGGCCTGGGCCGGACGGCAAGGTTCGTAAAGGTAGGGTTGCGGGAACGCAATTGGCTGCACCTGGCCAACGTGAAAGTGTTCGGGAATCCGGAGCCGGACCGGCCCTATGCCGCGGCTTTGCGCGCTATGGCAGCGAAGCCGGCGACGAATAGGACAGGGTATCCCGCAAGTTACCGTGCCGATGGCCGGAACCTCCCGCGCGGCAAAATCCCCGTCGCCGATCCCATGGTGAAAAAATACCACCCAAGGTGATCCGGGGCAATTGCCCTTTCCGCCGGTTCGCCTACCTTAGCTGTCGTGGGCGGGTAAGGGGGGAAAATGGAAATGATGGACAAGATGATGCGGCTGGGAGCCGCCATGGCATTGGCCGGGACGATATCGGCGCACCGGGCGGGGGCGCAAGGCGATCCCCACCCCGATTCGACCGCCAAGGGATTGGCGGCATGGCGCTACTCACGCTTGGGGCTGTTCATCCACTGGGGACCGGTAAGCCTGAAAGGCACCGAAATCGGCTGGTCCCGCGGCACCCAGGTTCCCCGCGCCGAATACGACGGCCTGTATAAGGGCTTCAATCCGACGGGTTTTGACGCTCGTGAATGGGTGGACGTGGCCAAGGCCGGCGGCTTCCGCTACTTGACCCTGACCACGAAGCATCATGACGGATTCTGCCTGTGGGATTCCAAGTTCACCGATTACGACATCATGGCATCGCCTTTCGGCCGCGATGCGACCGGGGAGCTGACGCGGGAATGCAAGCGCCAAGGCGTGCGTTTCGACGCGTATTATTCGGTGTTGGACTGGTACCAACCGGATTGGCAGCCGGCCGGCCCGGGCGGCCCCGGATACGCGTTGCCTGCGGGACAGGCGCCCAGCATGGATCGCTACGTGGCTTATCTCAAGTCGCAGGTAGGAGAGCTGATCGCCAAGTATGACCCGGGCGCGATTTGGTTCGACGGGGATTGGGATGCCACCTGGTCCCAGGGCGGCCACGCTTACGGCAAGGACGTATACCGGACGTTGAAACTGCTTAAGCCCTCTCTCGTCATCGACAATCGCGTGTACGGCGATCGGGGCGGTTGGGCCCGCGACTTTCCCGCGGCGCCCGGTGACTACGATACCCCGGAAAAGCAGATTGGCGCTTTCGATTTGCGTCGCCCCTGGGAGACCTGCAATACCCTTGCCGATCAATGGGCGTACCGCCCCGGCAACGTGATGCGACCCGTTTCCGATTACATCCGGGAGATCGTCCAGACGTTGGGAGGCGACGGCAACTACATGCTCAATATCGGGCCGGGTCCGGACGGCCGGATGGCCGCCAATGAAGCCGCCATGTTACGGTCCATAGGGGCCTGGACCACGGTCCATGCGGAAGGCCTGTACGGCACCCGGGGCGGACCCTGGGTCCCTGGGGCTTGGGGGGGCGCCACTTGGCGCGGCGATACCATCTACGTCCATGTGCTCAAATGGGACGGTTCCGATCGATGCGTGCTTCCGGACATCCCCTTGCAAGTCCTCTCCACGTCCCGACTGGGTGGCGGGCAAGTGGGGGTTTCCCGCGCCGGAGGTAACTTGATTGTTACGGTACCAAAGGCGGGACGTGACCCCGTGGCGGAAACCATCCGGATGGTGATGAACGGATCCTGGCTTTCGCCCGGCCTCGCATACACGCAAAGTTCCGTCCTCGATCCCTTTAACGCGTCGCGCGCGGAGTTGCTATCCGGGGACGCCAAGGATTTCGCCTTCCATACCGATCAGGAAGAGTCGCCAAGCCTGGTAATCGACCTGGGGGCCGATGCGCGGGTGATGGGATTGCAAATCGCCAATCGCGCAGACACGGCTTTCCGGGCGCGCGCGCGCACCCTGACCGCCTGGGTGTCCGGGGACGGGAAGGCGTGGACGGAAGCATGGCGCGCTACCGAAGCCGCGGAAGTCTGGAATGCGGTCCTGGGCGGTGCCGAGGGCAAGGGCATCGCCGGACGCTACCTTAAGCTGGGCCTTAGGGAAAACGGTTGGTTGCACCTGCGCAACGTGAAGGTCTTCGGATCGATGTCGGAAACGCCCGCATCCTCGTTGTCCCGAAACCGCGTAAAACCCGGCCATCCACAAGGCTTACTGCGCTCGCCCGGGGGCGGTGCGCTTGGGGTTTTGGAGGAACAGGTGTTTACAGGTGTAAACGGGCGGGCCGTCCCCACCCCCTGAAAGCGGCCCTTTCGGTTAGATTCGGGGAGCCGGCGTTTCGCCGCCGCGTCCCCGGGACTGCGCGCGAAGCCTTCGGCCGATGGGGTCCATGGACGATATCTACGAGTATTCCGATTACCGGAAGTTCATCAAGGACTACTACGAACGCCATAAGGCGGTGAATCCGAATTTCTCCTATCGCTACCTGGCAGAAAAGGCCGGCATCAACTCCGCGCCCTTCTTCAAGTTCCTCATCGAAGGCACGCGCAACCTCACCAAGAGCACCTTGCTTAAGACCTGCTCGGCGCTCGGGCTCAAGGACAAGGAGGCGGAGTATTTCGAGCATCTGGTCTTCTTCAACCAGGCCCGCACCGTGCGCGAGAAGAACCAGTTCTTTGATCGATTGATCGCGCTCCAGAAGGCGCGTAACATCCTGCGCATCCGCAAGGATCAGTACGGTTATTTTCGCGACTGGCACCATTGCGTGATCCGCGAGCTGGTTGTGATGACGGATTTCAAGGAGGGGCCCTCCGGGGCCCCCGATTTCGGGGCGCTGGGGCGGATGCTCAACCCGGCCATCAGCGCGGAGAAGGCGGAGGAATCGGTTCAGCTCCTCCTGGAGCTGGGTTTCCTGGCGAAGGACAAAGGCCGCTACGTCCAGGCCGAGCCGCTCATCACCACCGGTTTCGGCATCCAGGATTACCAGATCATCCGCCATCAGGTGAAGATGCTGGAGATGGCCATCGAAGCCTTCGAACGTTGCGCGCCCGCGGATCGCATCGCTTCTTCTACCACCATGAGCCTGTCGCGCAAGGGTTTCGAGAAGATTATCGGGCGGCTGCGGGATTTCCGGACCCATGCCATGGAGACGGCCCGCCAGGATGCCGGACCCGAGGCCGTGTACCAGATGACCGTGAATCTGTTCCCTTTGACCCGGAAGCGCGCATGAGGGCCGCGGCGCGCTCTTTGCTGCTAATCTGCGCTGCGTTGGCGATGCTTTCCGGGCCCATCGGTTGCGGAAGGGATATCGCCGTGGCCGGGGGTGCGACGGATACCGAGACCGGTGGCGCGAAAGCCACCGGCCGCATTCTGCTCCCCGGGGGCGCTGCGGCGAAATGCGCCATGCTGGAGTTACGCGCGGTTGAGTACCTCAAGGATCCCCTGGAATCCTCCCCGTCGACGCGGGGCACGCGCAAGGCGCAAGCGGATGCCCAGGGCCGGTTCCATTTCGATTCCATCCCGGCCGGGTCCTACCGCATCGAGATGCGTTGCGGTGATTCCCTGGCTGCCGTCGTGGAGGCCACTTTCGCGGATACCGCCGCCCGCCTGGATTTCCCCGCGATATCCCTGCGGCATCCCGGCCAGGTAACCGGCAGGATACGCTATGCCGATGGCGCGCGCCGCCCTTCCCTGGCGCGGATCTACGGCTTGGGCATCGCTGCGCTTGCCGATAGCGCCGGAGCCTTCGTCCTGGCCGGTGTGCCTGCGGGCGTCCACGGCTTGAGCTTCTCCAGCCGCCTGCCATTCCAGGACAGCGTCGATCTGGCCGGTATCCCGGTTGCTCCCGATTCCACCACCGATGTCGGCGAGGTGGTGTTGGGCCAGCGCGCGCGGCAGGTCTTTGATCTGTCCGGCGGCCGCCTGCATCTGGAAGGTTTCGCCGCGGGCAACCCCATCATCTACGACAACGATCGGTTCGACAATACCGCCGATGACGAGTTCCTGTGGGTTCAGGCCAGCCTGGGCAAAGCCGATTTGCGCGGTCTCATCCTGCCCGGGGTGCCGGGCGCGGACGCCGAATCCTTCCGGGCCTTTTACCGGCCCAGTTTCCGCGAACTGGAAATCGCGCGCCATGCGGGCCTCCGCAATATTCCCGAACCGGTGGCGGGAGTCTCCGGTCGCCTGTCCTTGCCCGCTTCCGGCCGTTGGGAGGATATCGTTCCCCTGCCGAGCCCGGGCAGCGCCCTGATCGCCGCCGAGGCCGCCAAAGCCACTCCCGAGAAGCCCCTGCTGGTCTTCGCGGGCGGCCCCATGACCACGGTGGCTTCCGCCGTGCTTTCCGATCCGGCCATCGCCGAACGCATGATCGTTTTCGCCACTTTCAATTTCAATCGTCCCGGGGAAGATACCCTTGCCGTGTACGTAGCCTCGCAGCGCTGCCGCCTGGTGGAATGGGGAACCGCTTTCACCTGGGACACCCTCGCCAAGGTAACGCCCCTGTTACCGGGGAACCGTTTCGCGGAAGCCGTTGCGGAGCGATACGCGGCGGCGAACCATCCCTTCCGCTTCTTCGGCGATATGGCCGGCGCGGCCTTCCTATACGATGGGGAGTTGCTGACGGGAGCCCGCCCTTCCGTCGTGCCCGCAGCGGGAAAGCAGCCGGTCGGCGCCGGGGCCGAATACGGGTTCCTGGATATTCCCTCCGGGACAACCGGATTCGCGGGCATCCAACGGGATTTCTTCGCGGCCGTGGGAACCGCGGATGCCTACCATCCCTGGCGGGTCGGGGACACCATCCCGGCGGAAGGTTACGCATTGCATGCGACGGACACGGCCTTCAAGGTGGATACTTCCGGGGAAGCCGGGAGCTTGGCCATCCATGCCCTGCCGGCCGGAGACTGGGCCGCCTATAGGGTACAGGCGGACAGCGGGGATTGGGACCTGGAGCTACGCTGCCGTATGCCCGACTCAGGATGGTTCCAAGCCGGACGGGTCGGGGACGCGCTCGCGCGACAGGACGTACCCATGGCTCCCTATTTCAATCTCCGGCGCGTGCGCGTCCACCTCACCGGAGGCGTGGATACGCTTCGGGTCGAAACCGGAGCGGGCGCGCTCGATTTGGAATGGTTGCGCCTGCAGCCGCCCTCATCTCCATAGGATAAACGCTGCGGACCCGGGTCGAAACGGGTACGGGGTGTTTACACTTGTAAACGCTCGGCGGCCGATGCCCTTCCCTTAATTATCGCGCCGGTTAGATTCCCCCAGTGCGGATCCTTCCCGGTTCCGCGCGGTGGGGGGATGCATGCGGGACCTGAACTTTGTTAACCTGAAAGTTACCTACGCGCGGGGGTTGGCCGCGGCATTGGCTTTGGCTGCGGCAGGCTACGCAGGCGCCGAAGCGCAAACCGTTACCATTACGGGCGCGGCACAGCCCTCGGTGGTCCTGATCAAGGAAGGCGGACTGCTCAAGTCCGAAGCCGCGCTTTCCATCCAATCCGATGCGGCGTTCGCCGCCTGGGTCCGCATCACGGTACCCGGCACGCCGGCCTATATGGAATCCCTGGGAAACCTCGCCGCGGGCGCGAATACCCGCACCGTCCACGTGGCCGAGCTCGCGGCGGCCACTGCCGATGTCTCTTTCCAGATTTTCACCGATGTCGCGGGCACCGGAAACCCGCTGGCGGCCCGCAGCCTTCCGCAAAAGCGCATCAAGCGTTGGACCTTGTACGTGGCCAACGATTGCCATGTCGACATCGGGTATACCACCTACCAGGAGAACCTGAAACGGAGCCTGTATCCTGCGTATCTGGATACCGCATTCGACTACATCGACGCCACCGCCGCCTGGCCGGTGGAATCGCGCTTCACCTATCCCATCGAATCGTCCTTCATGATCTACGACGGCACCTGGATTTCCCGCAACGCGGATTGGCACGAGACCCTGAAAGGCCATCTTCGCAGCGGCCGTATCAGCTACCCGCCCAGCTATTTCAATTTCAGCACCGAGACCATGGGCAGCGAGGAATTGGCGCGATCCGGTTATATCTCCAACCGTCATTTGCGCGACATGCTCGGAGTGGCTCCTGCCACCGCCGCCTACATGACCGATAATCCCAGCCTCAGTTGGTCCTTCATCGACGCCTTGGCCGAATCCGGTATCAAGGCATACCGTTTCCGCTTCAACAACGATTTCGACAAGTGGGACATCTTCCATTATCCGCGCCTCTTCTACCTGCGCGGCCGCGATCCCGCGCATAAAGTGCTGATCTGGAACGGCGGGCATTATATGAACGAGAACGCCAACATAGGCCCCGCCTTCGGTTTCCAAGGCGCCAATAGCCAGGCCGCCTATGATCAGGTACTCGCATGGTTCGCGCAATTGGCGAAGGAGGGTTATAACCAGGATGCCTGGCTCGCCACCTTCACCTCGCCCAATGCCAAAGGTTGGGTGGATAACAGCCGCATCAATCCCAACGTCATGGAACGCATCAAGGGCGTCAACGATTTGCTGGCCGCCAAGGGATACGCCTACCCGAAGGTGATCGCTTCCAACCACGGCGACTTCTTCGACCATATCCTGGCGGGGGACACCGCGGCCATCCCGACCTTCAAAGGGGACGTGGAATCGTGGTGGAACCTGGGCGTTCCCTCCACGGCCTACGAGACCGGACGCAATCGCGGCGCCCAGGACAAGCTTGCGGCGGCCGAGACCTTCGCGTCCTTCGCCTCCGCGTTCGGGGCCGCGGCGGCCTACCCGCAGGAGCGGCTTACCTTGGCTTGGAAGAACCTGTTGACCTGGGATGAGCATACCTGGGGACCGGCGG
This sequence comes from Fibrobacterota bacterium, assembly GCA_023249635.1. Lineage (GTDB taxonomy): Bacteria > Fibrobacterota > Fibrobacteria > UBA11236 > UBA11236 > Chersky-265. Next base: position 83,256 of record JAHFCH010000001.1, on the reverse strand, counting down.
ATCGGAGCGCCGGGGATCAGTGGAATTGGAAGCGGAACACCGCTTTGATCGGCGACGGCAGCGGGGATGATATCCTCAAGGCATCCCTGGCCTCCCTTTCCGCCACGGTCAAGACCAAGGGGTGGAGCCTGGTCGTTTTCAATCCGCTGTCGTGGATCCGGGACGACCTTGCCTATGTGCCGTTGGCGGATTTACCGCCCCGTTTCAGCCTCAAGGACGCCGCCACCGGGCTGCCGGTACGCTACCAGGTGCTCCAGGATGGGCGCATGGTGTTCCAGGCCAAGGGGGTTCCGGGGTTGGGCTATAAGGTATTCGAAGTGACGTCCGTCGCCGATGCGCCCCGCTTTACCGGATCGTCGGTGACCTCCGCGAATTCCCTCGAGAACGCATGGTTCCGGATCGCTTTCGATGCCGCCGGTAATATCACTTCCATCAAGGACAAGGCCGCCGGGGATCGGGAACTGGTCGATGCGCTCGCACCCGCGAAGTTCAATCAGCTTCAGGTGAACGAAGCTTTCGCCGCTGGGCCGGTGAAAATGTACGCGACCGCCGGTGCCTTACAGTCGGAAATGCTCGCCGACGGGACTGCCGGAGCTTTGGGGGTCGAGTCCCTGCAGCGCCGCGTCATCCTCTACGATAGCCTACCGCGTATCGACATCGAGAATTCCTTGCTCAAGGCCGATGGCGGGGACAAATGGGATTTCCATTTCGCATTCCCCTTTTCCATGCCCGGATATTCCCTGCGCCATGAGATGCCCACGGGATCGCTCTCGCCGGCCGTTTCCCCGGATACCCGCGATACCGGCATGGAACAGCTTTACTCCTCGGCTACCGATCAGTATGCGGTAAACCGCTGGATCGATATCAGCGACGGCAAAGGGTACGGCATCGCCTTCTCGGCCTTGACCGCGCCCATGGTCTCCTATGGCGGCCGGAGGGCCATGCAATGGGGCGTGGGCTACAACCATGAGCATCCCTGGATCTGGAGCATGATCTACAACAACCACTGGCATACCAATTTCCAGGCCGTTCAGCCCGGCCTCACCCGTTTCCGCTATTCCTTCCGGCCCCATGGCGGGAACGATTGGTCGCAGGGCGCGCCCCGCCTGGGCTGCGAGGCTTCCGATCCGTTGCAGGTTTCCGTGGTAAAGCGCCCGCAGGACGGGCCGCTGGCCGAAGCCGCGGCGTCCTTCCTCCCCATCGATCAGCCCAATGTGGTCCTGGCCACCGCCAAATTAGCCGAAGACAACGGGGAGGGGATGATCCTGCGCTTCAACGAAATCGAAGGCCGTAACACCCAGGTTACCGTGGACGTTTCCCGGCTGGCTGCTTCCGGGGCGGGGGAGACCGATCTCATCGAGAACGATCGCGGCGGGTTGGCCCTGGCGGGAGGCAAGCTCAGCTTCGCCATCCATGCCTTCGGCTGGAAAACCGTCCGCCTCAGGCGTGGGACGGCCCCCGCCGCGGTCGCCGGGCTTTCCGCATCCATCCTCGCCGACGGCTGCCGCCTGGCGTGGACGTCGGCCCCGGCCGCGTATTGGGAAGTCTTTCGCGGGACGCAAGCCGATTTCACCGCCGGCTCCGGCAGTTACCTGGGCGTTACGGAGCGGCCGCAATTCTTCGATCCCCAAGTGGTTCCCGGCCTAAAACGGTCCTATTGGTACCGCGTGCGCGCGGCGGGAGGCGGGGCCAAGGCCTCCGCATCCCCATCCATCCAGGCGACGGCGGCCGCCTATACCGATAAGACTCCGCCTACGGTTCCGGCGCTGGTAAAGGTGGAGCGCTTGCATGGCACCCGGGCTTCCCTGGAATGGCGGCCTTCCCTGGACGACAAAGCGGTGACGGGATACGAGGTATGGCGCGACGGCCAGAAGCTGATCACCGTGGAGGCCATCCTCAACAGCCATTTGGACATCTACACTCCGGCCGCGAACGATTTGGACTATAACCAAATGGCCTATTACCAGGTGCTCGCCTTCGATAAGGCAGGCAACCGTTCCGCCCTTTCGCCCCGTGTCACTTCCGGTCCCGCCCTTCCCGATTGGCTCAACCTGGCGCCGGCGGCGACGCTCACGGTTTCCTCGGAATTCGACCAGGCCCATAGCAAGGACAAGGCCAGCGACGGGATTACCGGCCTCTGGGACGAGGGGGAATGGGTGTCCAAAGGGGAAACCAATCCCTGGGCCCACCTGGAATGGAAGGAGCCACAGGCCATCCGCGGTGTCGTCTTGTACGATCGCTCCAATGCCGCGGACAATCTCAACGGAGGCTTGCTTACCTTCAGCGACGGCAGCAGCTTGCGGGTGACGGGCCTGGCCACTTGGGGCGAAGCCCGCTTGCTCACCTTCCCCTGGAAATCGGTGACGTGGGTGCGCTTCCAGGCCGAGGGAGGAACGGGGACCAATGGCGGCTTGGCGGAATTCATGGTGCTGGGCGATGACCGCGTTCCGGTTTCCATCTCCAAGGCCGACAAGGATGCGGCAGCCTGGAGGACCCGCGCCGGGGAAGGCGGTATCGGGAACAGCAATGGCGGGCGCAAGCATCCGCACGGCGCGGAGGCGCAGCCATGAGAACGTCCCTCTGGTCGGTGGCGGTGGCCTTGGCGGCCTCCGAATCTTACGGGCATGGCAGCCCCTATGTCGTTTTCGCGTGCCGGTTCCTGGACGCCTACGGTCATCCCGTATCCGGGCTCACCCTGGCCCTGGAAGCGGAAGGCCCGGCGAGCGAATCGCCTATTGAAGACGGGGAAGCCCAGGTGGCACTGCCTTTCCCGCGCGCGTTCGACGGGAAACTTCGGTTGCGGGTGCTGGACGCGAAGCGCAGGGTAATACGAATGTTACCTTCGGGCGCCGGCGTCCGTACTCCGTCGGGCGGAAGTGCGACGGAGATCCTATCCCTTTTCGCCTACCGTTATGCCCCCGGTACGGCCTTTGGGCCGGGCACGGCCTTGCCCTCAGGCACCGCCTCGCCGGCCGCGCATAACTGGACGGAATCCCTACCGGACGATCCGCTCCGACAAGGCGCGGCGGTCCTGGGCGGCGACGGTAAGGTTCATCCGGAGGGAGCGGATGCCCCTCCCTTCCGGTTGGAGTGGAATCCCGCCCTCATTGATTCCGCGGAGGCCGGGGAAGCCGCGCGCGCCAAAGCCATGGACCAGGGCATTGACACAGAGCTGCGCGCCCGCGTGGCCGCCATCCGCGCGGCGCGGAGGTCCGAATGATCTCCCGCATTCCCGTTGCGGTAGGCTGCGCGACGGCGTTCTTACTGGGCGGGTGCGAGATCGCCACGGAAACGGTTCCCTACCAGGGCCCCGAACACGTGCTGTTCCAGGATGGATTCGAAGGTAACGGATACAATTGGTTCACGGGTGCATCGCCCGACGCCTACGATTTCGAGATCACGGACGGCGAATATTTCCTGCGGTCTTTAAACGATAGCGGCGTGCTGGTTTCCAAGGCGGTTCCCATTCCGGAGAACGGGGACTTCATCATGCGCGTCAGTCTGCATTCTTACGCTTCGGAACGGGATCTGGGCTATGGCTTTTGCTGGGGCGGAGCCGATCCCGATCACCGCTACTGCTTCTTCGCTTCCCGGGATCGTCAATACACCTTGTTCAAGCGGGAGCCCGGTGGCCTGTATGAATACGTGCCCTGGACCGCCTCAGCGGCCGTGGATCCGGAGCGCAATACCCTGGAAATCCGCAAGCAAGGAACCGTGATGCGCTACTCCGTGAACGGGAAGGAAACCGGCGCGATACCCTACGAGCCTTTTTTCGGTTCGCGGTTGTATTTCGCCGGCGACGGGATCCAGGATTTCGCCGTGGATGCGGTAACGGTGCTGGCGCCGTGAGACTACGTATTCAGCTCCCGGCGGATCCGGCGCGGGCGTTGAATCGATAGGTGAACCAGGCCGCCAGGGTGAAGTTGGAATGGAAGGCCGAAGCTTTTCCCTGTCTCCAAACGTCGTTCCCGTACCACGCTCCTGTCCAGGTGGCCCGGGCATGGAAATCCCCGCCCAGGTCGGCTTGCGCGTAAGGCGAGAAAATCCGCGCGTTTACCGCCTCCCTCTCCCACGGCGAAGGCCCTAGCTTCAGGCTCAGGCTGCCGTCAGAAAGGGTATCGGGAATGTTACGTAGTGCCGCATCCGAAAGATACTCCTGGGTATTGGCATGGGCTTTCGGATCGAGGTAGACGAAAGCGTCGACCCTGAGGCCGATGGTCAGCGCGGATGCGGCGCGGAAGGACGCGTCCCCCGAGTATCGTAGTGCGCGGAAGTCCTGCGACCTGAGTGTAGCCACGCTATCGGGACCGGGCCTGTCGGTGTTGTAAGGATATGATGTGTCTTTCGCCGGTTGGCGCCATTGCCACCATGCGCCCCAATCCAGATTCCAGCTCGCGCCCCGGACGGATCCCCAATACGTCGCTTGAGTCAAGGCGCTGCCGTCGTGGCTCCAATTCACGTTCCAACCCGTGCGATCGATGCGCCACACGGCATCGGGGGCACTCCAGGCCATGTGCACGTCGCCTTGGCCCCGCGCCGCGGATAGGTGATGCTCCCACGCCTCGCCATGCCATCCCGATTCGCACCCGACCTGCCATCCATGGGAGGCCGGCCACTTGGTAGGAAATACGGTAGCGGTCATGGGCATGGAAACGGTGCTATCCTCGGGTAAGGCCTGGTACTCCGTCATAAGGCCGACGTAACTCCGGGCGGAAGATCCGAGACGGGCGGAAAGGAGCGCGTGGATCCTATCCCGCTCCCCGTCCAGCTCTGTGGAATTGAGGGGATCGGAAAGCTCCTGCGCGTTGGAATGGATTGTCCGCTTCAGGCGACCGCTGATCTCGGCGCCAGCCGCGGCTTCAAGAGCGAATGGCAGGGAGCCGTCTTCGCGGGCATACCTCGTTCTCAGTCCTGAGAATCCGGAATGCTCCAGGGCGAAGCGGTCGAATATCGGGCAGTATCCGGAAGCGAGTTCCAGGCTGCCTAAAGTGATCGCGAGAGCAGGGAAACGTTCGGGAGACCACTTGAGCCAAAGTTCCTCGATCTGAAGGGCATGCGAAGCATCCTCCATTTCCACCTGGTTGGGTTCGGCGCTGAATGCGAGCGAAAGCGAACCCCATATTCGCGGAAGGAAACGGTATTGCGCCCTCATCTCCGCTTGATCGGGTTGCCATATGGGGATATAAGAGAAATCGGAGTACCCCGGCCGCAGATCAGGCTGTTCCATGTGCGGACGTTCGGCCGGCGATTCCTGGTAAAGCTTCTGGTTGTAGTACACCGGCATTTTGCCTCCGGCTCCGAGAGGCTCGCCGGCGCGTAAGCCGCCTGCGCGGGAAGAACCGAGATAGCCATACAGATCCAGGCACAGAGGGAGCGAGTCGTCCGGTTCCATGAGGTCCACGTCGGCGCCGACGTGTCCAGGCTTTCCCCCTTTCGGCCCGGTATCATCGCCGTGGGGCCATGCCGGTATGGCCCATAGCATCAGCGCGAAGGTTATCGCGGCGGACCCCGTGTTTACGGCATGCCCTTGGATTGGCATTCCGAAACCATGGCGCTCAGGCTCTCCCCGGTAATCGTTTGCACGCGCGTAGATATATCTCCCGAAGCGCTTTGCCAAACGCTGGTGAGGAATCCCGGATGCTTCATCTCGATGAAGTACCAGTACTTGCCTCCCGTCTGGTACACGTCGGTGTAGGAACCCGTGCACTTGGTGCCGCGCGGCCATTTGAAGAATCCGTTCAAGGCGCGCACCGCGTCCGGCATGGCCTCACCGAAGCCGCTGGCCCCGGTGGTATTGTAATAGGCCTGGTAGGAATGCACCGCCTCATGGGTTTGCACGCCCACCACTTCCCACCATCCCGAGTAGGAGGAAGGTTGCCCGGCGATATAGCTGGCGTTGAACTCCAGGTTGTTCCCTCCGGTGGCGGCGACGCCGCTGCCATTGCGGATGTTGGCCACGTAGGTGGCGTATTTCTTGGGCTGGGTCGCCTTCTTGAAGGTCGATTGGCAGACTTCCATCAGCACTTCCTGCTCGGTACCGACCCAATCGGGGATCAACTTCTTGTATTGGGTAACGCCGGAGCTATTGTCGAAGTTGAAGGTCACGGGCATACCGCATTGGGTCTTCCAGGCGGGATCGCTCGAGAACATGCGGAAGTCCTGGATGCCGGTATAGACGGTGACGGCCCTGCCGTTGATATGCGCCAAACCGCCGGTATGCCCGGGCTCGGTGCAGAACAGGGAATCCCCCGCCGCGGCCGATTTCCGCAAAGCGTAAGCCGGGGCCTCGCCCGCGGCGGTCAGGGAAGCCATGCCCTCGCGGATGGCGAGCTTGTGCCAGGCCTCTACCCCGTCGATGCGCATGCGTACGAGGTAGAGTTGGTGGGCGCCCTGGGGGGCCGCGAAATCGAGGCTACGGATACCCGCGGGCATCGCGCCGTCGAAAAGTTCGGAAAGCATCCGGCCCTGCAGGGAGAACACGGATACGTTGACGCGCGCGGAGCGGTCGAGATTGAGGGTCAATTGCCGGCCTTGGGCGGCGACGGAAATCGAGTAGCCTTCGGCGCGGCGGATGCCGACCGCGCCGCTGAAGCTGTATTTGCCCTGGGCGTCGGTGACGGCCTTGTTGGCGATGGATTTGAATTGGCAAGTAGCGCCGGAAACGGGTTCTCCGGAAACGGAATACACCGCTCCCGTGATGGTAACCGTCTGTGCCGAAGCCATGGATACCATGAAGCATGACGCAATCGCGAGATGATAGCGCATAAGTCCCCCTGTGTGCCTTGCTCGCGGCGGGGAGTTCCGTTCCCTTACCGCGGCTGACGTCCGGACAGGTAGCTCATGCGTTACCTGTGGGACGCGGCCGGCGGACTTCCGGCCGGTGCTAATCTACCGCCGCCCCACTACCCGCACCGGGGCCTCGGGGACAAAAGGTTGTCGCTCGGACAACGAGAGCACGTGCGGGTACACCGCGGAACCAAGGGTCCCAGAAACGCCTTTTGGGCCCCGTGGAATCGGCCTGCGGGCCAGGTAACCGGCGTGTTTCAGTCTTTTGGGATGGGGTAAAATTCTGGGAAAGTCATTTGAGTACGGGCGAAGCATCGAAGAGAAGGTTTCCCGTCATTTCCACTTCCGCGGATACGCCGGAAACCGTGCCTCTACCGCTCAAGCGGATGGTGGTGTCGTTGGGGAACCAGATCTTGAATGCGAGGGTTTCGTCGGAAACGCCCGTGAGGCTCACCTTATTGTCCAAGGTCTGCTGGTAGATCCACCCGTCCTCATCGATCTGCACGTGCCCGGGATAGATGGGAACCATGTCATCGGTGTGCAGCTTGCGGTTGTTGGACGCTCCGTTGGCCAGGTTATCGGGCAGCTTATCCTTGCCGTTGCTGGCGTGGGTAGCCGCGGTATAGGCGAGTACGTTGGGCTTTTCCTTCTGCAAGGCGCTGATGGCCCAGTTCAGGGCGCTTTCGGCGACCAGTTGCGCGCGGGCGTGGTTGGAGTCGCGGCCGGTATGGCCCACCTCTCCGCGGACGCTGAATACGGCCACCGAGCCCATGATGGTAAGCACGATGAGCAGGCCGAGGATGATGACCATGGCCATGCCGGATTGCCCGCGCGCGGCTTTCCGGGAAAGTTCCATTCCATTTGCGCGCATCAGTTCAGCAACTCCACCCGCACCGTAGGCTTGCGGCTCTTTGCGTACAGACTCTTGGCCCCGGACGTCACGTCCAGGCTGAATTGGAGGGCTTTGACTTTGGCCGGAGCCGCGGTCACGGCTCCGTTGAGATCGTAATAGGTAACCGCCATGGTGACCTTACCGACTCCCCTGATCATGCCCTGATACCTTGGAGGATTGCTATTGCAGGTGATCTTCTCCATCAAGGTATCCGTGAGGCTTCCCCCCGACTTGACGTAGTACAGGACGGTGACGGTATCCGTGGCCGCGCAATGCCGGGCCTTGAGATCCACGTAGGCGAACTGCACCTGGTTGGCGGCCATGGTGAACTTGTACCGTTTGTTCGCCAGGCAGGCGCCGGTATTGGCGATCTCGGTGTTCATCGTCTGTACCGCCGCTTTGGTCATGGTCTGCAGGCGCGCCTGCGAGCCGATGTCCTTGTAGCCTCGCACCTGGCCTACGAAGAGGTAGGTGGCTGAAGCCACCAGCATGCCGCCTAAGCCGATGGAGATGGCCAACTCGATGATACTGATGCCGGCTTGCCCGTTCCGTGGCTTCGCCGCAATGGAACGCTTCATGGCTGCACCACCACCATGCCGATTTTGTAGGAGTGGCCGCCGGTCCAGGTCAGTCCCACCTGGATCTTGATCATGTTGGTGGAACCTGCCACCCGCGAAAGCGTAGTCACGGCCGTATACTTGTACTTGACCCCGGAAATGCTCGAAACCGTGGAATTGGCGACCGCGAGCTTGTTCCATTTGGCCACGAAGGCCGCCGAATCGGTGAGGGGAATCTTGGTCTTCTCCATCTGGGTCACGGCCACGGTGGAAGCCTCGGTGGTATTGCTGGCTTTATAGAGCGCCCTGCGCTGGCTACCCGAGTATGCGGTCAGGCCCACAAAGCTGATACCCAGGAGCAGCACGCCCATGAGGATATCCAGGAAGGCGAAGCCTCCCTCGCCATGCATGGCCATACGCAAGAAGTTCATCGTACCAGATCCCGTTTCACCATGCGGCGATTGAATACGCCGATTTCGAGATTGGATACGGAAAACACCACGTCGTCGAAATCCATGTCCGACCAGTCCTGGGTGCAGTCCTCGAAACCGAACTCCAAATCACCGGCGGGATTGCGACCCACTACGGACCAACGGTTGCCGAAGCGGAAATTCGGGTTGGGAAGATCGTCGCTGGTGGCTTGGCTGCGGAACATATCGTAGCCCCGGTTGGGGCCGGAGAATTTCGGCATCGCGTCATTGGCGAAGATGGGTGGACAGCCCCAGCACATGCCGGGTCCGACCACGTATTCGAAAGTGATTTCAGCGCCGGCGGGGATGGTGAAGGCGACGAGTTTGCGCAAGTCCAATGAGGTTCCGGGAGGATCCCAATTGCTGAACAAGCTGACCCGGTGGAATTTGCCTTTGTCGTCCTGGATGTTCGAGAAGAGATGGCCTTGCCATCCGGCTTCGTTGCCTATCAAGGTCACGTCGATGGGCTGCAGCGCGCCGAATTTGAATCCCCATTTTCCGCCGCCTCCACCGCCTCCACCGCCTACGCCGCCTTTGTAGATAAAGCTGGCGCCCACATAGAGCGTATCCGCCGTCCATAGGCTCAGGTTCTTGTATGGCTTGTAGACTTCGGTTTGCGCTGTGATGAGCGCCGGTATGGCCAGTGCGCAGATGGCTGCCTTGAGACCCATGTGAAAACCCCTTTCGTCGCTTTGCGGCCGCGACGACCCTATCCTATTCTACGACCCGGCAGGGTCCGGATTCCGGATGGGGGCGTAGGGAATGGCGTAAAATCCCCCAAAGTCGCAAACAACCCAGGGGATAATATGGGGAAATCCTTGCAAACGCAGGGTCGCGCGGGGCCCGGTCAATACTCTACGGCCAACCAGAAACCGAAGGTGCGCATCTGGCCGAAGTGGGTGCTGCCGAAGGCGGACTCGAACTTATACAGGTACGGGGTATCCAGCGCATTCAGCACGGCAAAGCGGGCTTCCAAGGTGGTTGCTCCCAGGCTGCGGCGCCATTCCACGCCCAAGTCGAAGATGGCATGGGGCGCCACCGCGCGGTCCGGGGAGCCGGGTTCTTCGGGCTCTAGTGAAAGCAGATCGAGTACGTCGTCCGAGTAACCGCGCCGCCGCAATTCGTTCCGGGACTGGGATTCGTTGAGCGCCGAACCGTCGGGGCCGGTGAGATCGAAGGGCAGGCCGGAATCGAAGCGTCCGCCCAGGCTGGTGGCGAAGCCGGCGGGCAGGCGGTAGCGCAGGTTCATCACGGCCGTCGCAACCTGATTATGCTCGGTGGGGAAGATGTCCTCCCCCGCGAAGGGATGCTGGTAATTATGGCCTTCCTCTCCCACCAGCAGACCACCGGCCACGGGTGAAGATCCATCGTCCGGTTTCAGGCCCAAGGATGCGCAGCCGCCTAAGGAGAGCGATGCCGAGAGGTTGCGCCATTCGTTGAGGCGCACTGTCACCCTTCCGCCCGCCACCATGCCTTCCTTGAGGTTCACGGGGAAGATGAGTCCGGTGGCCCCCAGCTCGGACTTTACCAGGAAATCGCGGATGTATTTGCCGTAGGCGTCGGCATCGACGGTCAGCAGGCTGCCCTTGCGCCAGACGGCGCCGAGATCCAGCACGATGGCCTTTTCCATCCCTACCGTAGCCGGGGTGTTACCCTGATCCGCGCCCGCCAGCGGGCGCAATTCCTGCGACGAGGAAAGCAGGATGTTTTCCAGGGGCGCGCGCGCGTTCATGAAATCCAGGGAGCCGCGCAGATCCAGATCCGGGTTCCAGGAATAGGCCGCCGCCAGCCGCGGCGAAATCGCGTGCTCGGTTTCGAACAAGGTGAAGGCGTCGTACCGTAGCCCGGGGAGGAAGGACCATTTGCCCATCGCGAAGGCATCTTGCAGGTAGGCCGAAGCCGCCCAGCCTGTGCGGGTTTCCGAGGCGCGCAGGGCATGGCCCCCATGGGTGATGTCGTAGGGCACGAACCGCGTATCGGATTCGCCTGCCGCCAGGGTGGAGTCCGTGACCGCGAAAGCGAGGCTTTCCTCGATGGGATTGATTTCGCCTGCCAGGCCCAGGCGTAAGCGATGCTTACCTTCCGCGCCGCCGGGACGCCATTCCAACTCCGTCTGGCCGCCATGGTATCCGTCCTGGCGATGCGCAGCCACGAAAAAGCGCTCGTTCTCGCGCAAGGCCTGCAGGGAATCCGCCGTATCGGACAAGCCATCGAGCCCGCCGCTGGTGAGCTTGGCGGAAAGGGCCCGGGTATATACCGAAGCGGCCAGGGTCGCATCGCTCCCGAGCGAAGTCTGCATCCTCAAGGCGCCGAGCCACCCGTTGAGGCGTTGTCCCTGATCTTGCGGCGGAGTCCGCGAGAAAATGTTGGGTACCTGGTATCCCGTCGCATCGTAGGCGCCCACGGCCTGGATCTGGAGATCGTCCCCGGGGATGAAGCTCAGCTTCCCGAATACATGGCCGCCGTCGCCGTTATCGTGGCGCGGGTCGAATCCCGAAACGGGATCGAGATAGCGTTCGCTGCCGCTGCGCGAGGCGCTCAGGAACAGGCCGGTTCCCGGTCCCACGCGGCCACTGCCCATGACCTGGGCCTCGCGCATGCCGAAACCGGCGGTGCCGCCGGAAGCCCGCGCGGAGAAGGGCCGATCCAGACCGTCGAAGGTGGTAACGGCGACTACGGCCGAGCCGGCGGCGTACTGTGCCGGCATGCCGCCGGTGCGCACGTCGATGGATTTCGCGATGTCCGCCGAGAACAGGCTGGCATAGGCCCGGGTGGGATCTCCCGACAACGGAATGCCGTCCACCACGTAACGCACCTGGGCATCTTCGCCACGGGCGTGCAAGCGACCGTCTTCGTCGGGAACCACGTCCGCGCTTTGCAGCAGTACGGCTTCCGAGGCTTTCTCGCGGGAGGCGACAGGCAAGGCCCGGATGGCCTCGGCAGTGTAGAAGGTATGTCCGGCCGCGGCCAGGGGGCCGGGGGCGGCCGCGCGTACCGATTTCTCCGGCAGTTCCAGGGCGCAGGCGAGTTCGACCGGAGCGGGTCGGGTTCCGTCCACCACGATTCTTCCGTCGGCGAGCACCCGATCCCCGTCGCGCGCTTCCACGCTATAGGTCGCGAAGGGGACCGCGAGCAAGCGGAAATGTCCCGAGGAATCGGGTCTGGCTTCCTGCAGATCCCGCAGGGAAGAAAGTTCTTTCAATACGATGCGCACTGTGGAAGACTGGACGCCTTCGGCGCAGCCTTGGAGATGGGCGGTGCCCGTCAGGGTGGCCAGGGATACTTGGCCTTCGGCGATGGCGGCGAGGCTCAGCCCCGCCAATCCGGCGCAATACGAACGCGAAAACCAGCGCGAAAATAGCGACATCAAATCCCCCACCTATAATTCAATGCAACCAGACCCGCCCGGCCACGTGGCCATGCGATCCTTCCAGGATCAGGACCCGCAATCCCGCCCCATCGGCGGGAGGCAGGCGCATGCGCCCGCGGTAGGAACCTGCCACGACCCCCAAGTCGGACCGGCTCAGGCGCTTGCCGCCTACGTCGCAGAGGTTGGCATAGTAACGTCCAGGTTTCCCCGCGGTGAAAGCGAAGGAGATGTCGCCGCCGCCCGCTCCCATGCGGACGGTCAAACCGCCGGCCCCCGCGTCGCCGGACGCGGCCGCGGCAATGGCGACCGGGGTCGCGCCATAGAGGGCGCTTTCCCAAAGGCCGCGCCCGAAGGTGGCCGCGCGCAGGCGGCTCTCGTCCGGCGTCTTGCCGTAATAGATCTCAAGCTCGCGTACGCTAACGTTGGGCAGGTTGGCGAAGAACGGCGTCCAAGCGGTCATGCTCCCATCGCGGTAGAATACCCCCACGTCCATCGCGACGTAAACGCCCCCGTTGGAGCTCTTCTGCGCCAGGATGGCGTTGGCTGGCAGGTTTGGCAAGCCTTCGGAATACGCAGTCCAAGCGGCGCCGGCATTCACCGATTTGAAAACCTTGTTCCCTGCCGAGTATCCGGAAAGGGCAACCCACAAATTGTTTGAGTTGGCGGGATCGATGGTAACATGATTGATGCTTGCCTGCGACGTGGGCAGCCCGGTGCTGATGGAGGCCCAAGTGGCGCCACCGTCGGCGCTGCGGGCCAAGGTGGTTCCCTTTACCGCATATAGGTTCCGGGTATTGGTCGGGTCAATGACGATATTGCGCACGCTGCCCGATCCGGGCAAGGTTCCCGATTGCGTCCAATTGCTCCCGCGATCGGTGGACTTCCAGATATTGGTCGAACCGTAGTAAAGCACCTGGGCATTCTTCGGATCCTGCCCCCAGGATGTATTCCAGGGACCGGTCTGGCCCGGAGGGGTGATGCCGCTCCAGTTCTTGCCGCCGTTGGAAGTGCGCGCCAGTCCGCCGTTCTGGGTTTCCACGTACAGGTAGTTGCTATCCTGCCAGTCGAAGAAGCATTCGAAACCATCGCCGCCGTAGATATGTTTCCAGGTACCGTTGCTCAGCAAATTGGTTCCGTTGTCCTGCCATCCGCTCATCACCTTGCCGGGATCGAGCGGGGAAACCCCGAGGCGATACATCTCGGCGATGGACAGGGTGTTCCCGAGGCTGGTCCACGAGGTACCGCCGTTGGAGGTCTTGAACAGGCCGCCATCGGAGGCCGCGAAGACGGAGCTTCCGCTCCCGGGCAGGAATTCCACCGCATGCACGTCGGTATGCACGCCGCTGTTGCCCGATGCCACCGTCCAATTGCTCCCGCCATTGGTCGATTTCCACACGTTGATGCCGCCGACGTAAACCAGGTTGGCATCATTGGGGGAGACCGCCAGGCCCAGATCATAGAAGGCCTGGCCTCCGCCCGCGTCGCTGCCGTTGTTGGAATAACCGAGGATATTGGGCGTGGTGGCGCGGGTCGAAAAGGAATTGCCCGCGTCCGCGGACCGGTAGAATCCCTGGAAGTCCCGCGAGTTGGATCCGAGGGCGAAGACCGCCATGGGATCGGCGGCGGTCACCGCCAAGGCGAAGCGTGAAGTGGTAGGTAGATTGGAAGCGACCGCGAAGGTTAGTCCCCCATTGGTGGACTTGTAGAAACGCGTGCCTGCCGCATAGACGATTTGGGGATCATCGGGTTTGAATTCCAGGTCGCGCGCCGCCTGGTTGGAAACCTGGGCCCAGGTGGCGCCGGCGTCGGCGGTGCGATAAACGCCGTTCGAAGCGGCGGCCAAAACGATGCGGGGATCATCGGGATTGATGATGAGCTTGGAGATGCGCCGGCCCAGGCTCACCAGCCACGTCAGCCCGGTGGGATTCCAGGTCACGCCGCCGTCTACCGTCTTGAGCACACCGATGCTTCGCGTATCCGATCCGTCGCCGTCGCCGGTGGCGAGATAGCGGATGCGGTTATCCATTGGGTCGATGACCATGTCCGAGACTCCGAGCACGTCCAGCGCATCTGTGCCCGTGGTCCAGGAAAGGCCGCCATCGGCGCTGGACCATAGTCCCCCGCCGGGCGAACCCACGTACATGCGGTTGGCATCCACCGGATCGAAACGGAGGAAGTTGAGCCGCCCGGCGCCGCCACCCGAGGACGGGACCACGGTGGGGCCCATGGGCCGCCAATTCCCCGCTGAGGCGGGTCGCTGGCTTCCGCTGAATCCCAACATACGCACGGCTTCCTCGGCTTTGCGCGAGGGCAGGGTGACATCGCCGCTGGGATAGACGCGGGGTTCCATATAGGCTTCCCAGCGCTTGAACTGGAATTCGTCGTCGTCCTCTTCACCGGCGAAACCGGCCGCCGCGGCCTTGGCAAGCACATTGCCTTCGGCTTCAGGCTCCGTCTCGCGCGCGGCCTCCTGCCGGTAGAATTCCCGCTGGATGGAATAGAAGTCGGCTCCGGAATCCTCTTTCGCTTCGAACCAGGCCCTCGGCGCGGGCGCGTCCTGGGCCAGAAGGGGAATCGGGAGCAGCATAAGGGCCATGCCGGCCCAGGGCAGTCGGGGTAAGGTCATCCGTTTTGATCCTTTTCCGCCGGCGTGGGGGTGCCGCGGGTACGCCTGGACCCGCGAGGCAAATCTAAACCGGAGCGGGACTTCGCAAGCCGTACCCGGGGCAAGAAGGGTTGTCCCCAAGACAACAATGGCCGGATTAGCCTACAGGGAGATGGGTTTCACGGACCGCGCGGTCGTGGTGCCTTCCGGATGGTTCGCCTCGACGGCGAGGAAGTACCGTCCCGGGGCATACCCCGAGGTGGTAATCCGCGCCGGGACGCCGGCATGGACTGCCGCCGAGGCCAGGGCCCGGCCATCCAGGGCATAGAGGGTGGCGACGGCTTCGCTCGATCCGGGCAGGGATACCAGCAACGCATCGCCTTGGCGTTCGACTTCGGGATAGGCGCGGGCCGAAGCGGAAACCAAGGACACGACCGGCGCGGTCAACACACGGTAGATGATATGGGCCAGGGTATCCAGGCCTTCGGCATTGGGATGCACGCCATCGGGAACCAGGGCCTCCTTGGTCTTCATCGGGTTATACAGATCGATGGACGCGATGGATTTGTCCTTGGCAATCTGGGTCAGGGTAGGGATGGTCTGGCCCTTGATGATATCATCGCTGATGCCGTTGAAAGGCCAAACCCCATTACGCTGCCAAGCGGGTACCGGCATGCACATGTAAATCTTCGGTTTGGGATTGATGGTGTTCAGGCTGTCCAGGAAGGTCTTGTAATCGGTCGTGAATTTATCCGCGTGCCAGTAGTCCGCACGGGAATCGTTGGTGCCCAATTTTATCGTCACGATATTGGGCTTGAAGGCGATGACCTTCTGAAGCAAGCCGGTGGACCAGTAGGGG
>JAHFCH010000001.1:0-67707 GCA_023249635.1 Fibrobacterota bacterium | reverse complement strand
CATATACGCGCCCGACTTGCCGTAGTTGACAGCGTAGTAGGAGCGGCCGAGCAGATTGCCGAGCTTGATGGGATAGGCCTGGTCGGCGGTGACGCCGGCGCCTTCGGTGATGCTGTTGCCGATGCAGGCTACGCGCGTGGACTTGGCCAGGTAGGCGCGGTAGATGAGGGCGGCGATGGAATCATGGCCTTCGGCGTTGGGATGCACGTTGTCGGCGAAGAAGGCCTGATGCGTCAGCATGGGGGTGTAGAGGTCGACGGTGTTCAATCCGCGCGCGGCCGCGATCTTCTTAACCAGAGGAAGGATCTCGTTCTTGATGACGGTACCGCGGATTCCGGTGGCGCCCGCGCCGTCGGAAAAGGCCGGCACCGGGAGCAGGATCCAGATGGTGGGCTTGGAGGGCATGGCTGCCAGGGTATCGATGAGGGCCAGGTAATCCTTCTCGAACTCGCCGCTGTGGGCGTCCCAGTTGATGGGCTTGGAATCGTTGGTGCCCAACTTGATGGTAATGATGTCCGGCTTGAAAGCGAATACGTTGGCCAACTTGCCCTGGGTCCAGTAGGAGAAGTCGCCGGCCTTGAGCAGGGTTTTTCCCGAGACGCCATCGTTCTCGACGCTGTACCCCACGCCCAGCAGTTTGGCGAGCTTGGCGGGATAGGCATCGGTGGCCGACGGTCCTTGGGTGATGCTGTTTCCGATACAAGCCCACTTCACGGTCTTGGCGACCTGGGCTTCCGCCGCGGTCGCCAAGGCGCAGAGCGCGAGGGACAGGCGGATCAGGTTTTGGGAAAGGAGACGTTCGGAATGGAACAAGGTAACCCCCACATCATGCGATGAACATCGAAAGGCGAACGACCTGCTCGCCAATGGTGGGTAGACCACGATAAGAAGACGAAGGGAAGCCAAACCGGGAGCCCCACCACGGTACCCGGTTTAGTGGAAAGATAATAGGCTAAGGGTTCGCGGCGGTGCGCAAGTTGCGCGTTACGCCCGTGCGCGTGTAACGGATTTCCTGCTTACCGTTCTTGAAGCGGAACACCACCTTCCACACGTACACGCCATTGGCCGCCTTCTGGCCGCGGTGATCCTTGAGATCCCAGACCAGGTAGCTGACCATGCCCTTGGAATGCATGCGTGCCGGATTGCTCAACTCGCCGTGGTAGCCGAAGCTCTGGGTGAACTTCTTGACCCAGTTGCCGAGGTTGTCGAAAATGGCCACGTCAGCCAGATACTCCCCGGTGGAGACCACTTGGATCGCGCCGATATCCGAAGGCATGGATTCACGACCGTGCGGCGTCGGGTCGGGAACGTTCGGATCCGTCAGGTTATGCTTTTCCGGAGTATAGACGATGGTACCGCCGGCGGTATAGCCCGCGGGCCAGTCGGCCGGCGGAACCCATACGGTTTCGAAGCCGTTGGCCTTGGGTACGGAGAAGTTGCCGTCCGAGCCATCGGGGCGCGGGTCATTGTTCACGACCACGAATCCGAAGCCGTTGGGATTGAGGCCCGCCACCGGGGGATAGCCGCGGAACAGTTCGATTTGCTTGGGCGGCAGCGTGCCCTTGAGGGGCTCGCCGTGGATGGGGGGCAGGTTTCCCAACAGATCCGTGTACAGACCGCCGTTCACGTTCATATAGATGCAATCCCCGGCCAACGGGCGCGGGCCTTTACCGTCGCCGATGAGGATGGTAAAGGTGCCGTCGGCATTGAGGACGGGGGCCTCGTTCGGGACCACTTGCTGCGAATGCAGGTAGTCAGTGCATGCGCCGTTGACCGCTTTGCCGACCCGGATCAGGTCGTTCCAACCGCCACTGGGGTGCAGCGGCTCGGAAACGGTAATCCTCAGGGTATCGATGTTCAATTGCGTGGTCGTGTTGGGGTTGACCGTCAGGTTGTTGAAGGGATGGATCTCGGCGAAGGTGATGATGGGACCCATGGAATCGGCGATGGCCGGCTTCTGGCCGCCGAACGTGCTGGTGCCTGGCAGGGTCGCTATGGGCGGGATGGCGCCCACGGGAATCGACGTCAAGCCTTTGGGGAAGGGATTGGCCGAGAAGTCGGCTACGATGGTGTTGGGTTGGCCGGGCACCAAGCTGATAACCGGGGCCGCGCCCTTGTTGATGTAGTTCGGATCGAACTGGTTCCAGTACAGGGGCGTCACGCTGGTGGGCAGCTCATCCAATGGGCGGCTGAATACGATGTAGACCTTGTCGCCGCGGCCGTCGCCGTCGCTGTCCTTGATATAGGCCTTCTTCACCAGGTTCAAGGAAGGCAGCAAGGTGATGACGGCCTGGTAGGGCTTGCCGTTCACGATGGCCTGGCCGGTGACAGGCACATTGAGCACCACTTGGGTAGGATCCAGGAAGGCTTCGATCTTACCGTTACCGGCCACCTGGGGCGTGGTCTGGAACACGAAGTCGACCACCGCGGTGAATACGTTGGAGTTAACGTCGGTTTCCGTAACGGTCACCACTTCGGCATCGCCTTGGGCCGTGGTCAGGGTCACCAGCAGGGTATCCTTGACGCCCACCTTGGAGGACAAGCCTTTGACGGTGATCTGGAACTGGTTGCCGCCTTCGCCGTCTTTCGCGGTCGGGATGGCGGTATTCAAATCGCCCACCTTGGAGAAGATGAGGGATTCCACCACGTCGCCGCTCCAGGCGGCCTTATCGATGGCCTTCTTGTTATACACCTCGTCCAGGTAGGTAACCGTGATGTTATCCGTGGTCTTGCAAGTGAGGGCCGCGTCGCCCGCGTTCACGGTGCCTTCGTTCTTCACGATGTTGCCGGACTTGTAGCTGCCGTCCGGCTGTTCCAGCAATTGCACCTTACCGAGAATGTCGCCGGAGCCGTCGCATTTGACTTCGACCCAGACGGTGTCCAGGTTGCGCGTGAAGCTCTGGTCCACCACGCGGATGGAAACGCAAGTGGTGGTGCGGGTGATGGCGGCGGCGCTGTCCGGGCAGCTGGAGATCTTGACGGTCTCGGGCTTATCCGGGTAGGCGACGTTAAGCGTGGCGGTTTGGGTGTTGCCGTCCGGGATCTGATTGCGGGTATGCGAGGCGACGGTGGCGGTGACTTCGCCGAGGAAATACACTTCCAGCTTCTTGTCGCCGGGGATGCCGGGCGATTCCTGCAAGGGGATGGCGATGGTCCAGGTGCCGGTGATGCCGTTGCGTACGGGGGCCCCGGCGGTAAAGGTCTCCACGTCCGCCGCGGCCAGGCCTTTGCGGTTCTTCACGGAGATGTTGAAGGATACGGGGTCCTTACCGGCATTGAAGTCATCGGTATAGACCAGGTACACGGTATCGTTGCCGGGGGAGTAGAATGCGCCGGGAGCCAGGGGCGTGCCGGCCTTGTCCACGAAGGTCAAGTGGGCGGGCACTTCGTCATTGGCGAGGGAGAGGGTGGTAAGGAACACGATATCGTCGTAGTCGAAGTCGGAAGAAGTCTCCACGTTGTCTTCGAAACCGAAGATGACGAGGCTGTCATTCAGGCGGCCGGCGACGGACCAGCGATGGCCCCACTTGGCGCTGGCCGGAACGGTGACGTATTTGCTGACGCCGGGGATATTGGCGCCCGTGTACTTGGGAAGCACGCTATTGGCGGAGGGGAAATTGCCGGCGGTCGGTTTGGTGGTCACCTTATAGATGAAGTAAACGGTGTCGCCCAGGGCGATGTCGTGGCGATCGCTAAGGACTACCGTGGTACCCGGGGCATCGTGGTTGGAGAAGAGGCGATCTTCCGCCCCGGTTTTCGGATCGATGAAAAGCAGATCGCCGCTCCAGCCGGCTTCGTTGCCTTTGAGGGTAACCGTCACGGGTTTATACGAAGTCCGGGTGAAGGAAGCGCCCATGAAGAGCGTATCGGGGAAAAGCGTGATGGGAGGATTGCTGCCCGGGACGGGCACCGTCCACAGAGCATTGTTCCGATACGGCTTCGGGTAAATATCCAATTGCGCGAACGAGTTCGCCATGGCGAACACACACAAAAACGAAAAAGCCAGCTTGACGCTTCTCATTGACCCCATCCCCCCGTTAACCCTCGAACCCTCAGTAAATGCGCCTGAATACGCTCCCAAAATATCGCCACTGGGCGGAAAAAGCCGCCCGAAAAAAACAAAAACGAACCCCGCGGCCGGTTTTTATCACATTTCCGACATGACTGCGCATACCGCAAATTCCTCAAATCCGGAAGCGGCCGGGCTGCGGCACCGCGCAACCCTCCGTTATCCATGGGCTTAGAAGGCGATGGGACGGGACAAGCGATCCGCTCCTTGGCGGATTTCCACCAGGTAGACCCCTTGTCCGCGCTTCTCCCTGGAAAGCGAAAACGATCCCGGACCTGTGCCGGACCGCTCCTGCACCACGCTGCCGTCCATGGCGCGTAAGGTTACGGTAACCCCCCCGGCACCCTTTACCGCAACGGAAACCCTTCCCGTTCCCTCGGCGCTCACGGCCACCCGGGACGAGAGGGGCGCCAGAGCGCCATCGCCCCCGGCAATCCGCACGGCGGGGTTCCAGGTCGCGGTCGAGATGCTGTTGAGGGTGTACCAGGCTTCGTTGTCCCACAGCGTATTCGTCCCCGATGCGGGTTTGACGTTGGTAAGCTTGAACGAGGCCACGTAGTCCATGGCCTTTAGCCCGCTTATCTGCAGGAACACGCGCTTGCCGTCCTCGGAAACCTGGACCGCCGATACCGCGCGGGGCTCGGTCTTATCCTGGCAACAGCCGTAGGCGGCACCGCGGGTGTAATGCCATTGGCTCACCTCGAAGTTGGCCGGTGCCAATCCTGTCTTATTCACCGGCTCGGTGAATTCGATCTCGAAGCCGTCCTTGATGGAATGGATGGCAAGCATCTCGAAGGCCAGTCCGCCGGTCTTGGGAGTCATCCGGTAGAACGGCATCTCGCCCTGGCCGGGCCAATTGCCGAAATGCTGCACCGACCCCAGGTACAGGTTCCCGTCCGGGCCCCAGGCCATACGGTTGATGCCCGAATTGCCGGTGCCGTTGGTAAAGCGGAACACGGTTCCCTGCCAATCGCCGTTCACCTTTTCCAGGGCGTAACGGGTAAGGCCCGGCCCATTGGCGTCACCGGCGAACCATTGTCCCGCGAAGGGGCCCTTGTTTACGTAGACGGGTTGGCTGGTGGATGCGCCCGTCACCTGGGAAGGGTAGGGGATATACACCGCTGGGGGCTGGTATTGAAGGCCTTCGGCCCAATTGGGGAGGTGGCCGCCACCCTGCTTGTGCCCGTAAAAACGGTTCTGCTTCATATGCATGAAGGTGCAGGTCGGCAACCAGGATCCCTGGTTGTCCATGACGAACATGTCGCCGGCATCGCTGATGCCCGCGCCGTTGGGCGAGCGGAGGCCGCCGGCGAATTTGGACAGGTTTTTCCCGTCCGGATCCCAGCTCAGGAAGGCACCGGACCATTCGCTGGAAGGATCGACGTTGGAAGGGCCGCCCACCACGATGCTGCCGGAATAGGGGGCGTAGAACTTGCCGCCTTTGTACATGGGGGTGAAGATCCACTGATGCCATTTCGCGCCCGGGGGCCAATCCAGGAGTTTGGTTTTATTGGTGGAGGTGTTGGCCGGGGCGGTATTGACGGGGATGGAATACCAAGCGTCGCGATCGGCTACGTAGATCTTGTCGTTCACCACGTTAACGCCGGATGGCTGGCGGAAATTCGAGGCGATCTTCGTCATCTGGATGGTTCCGGCGTTGGTCACGCCACCCACGATGAAAACGCAGGAATTCGGATCGGGATTGGGCACCTCGCCGCCGCCTTCGTTTCCTGTGGTCAACAGAACCATGCGGCCGTCGGAAAGGAAATCGATGCCCATGGTCATGTACTTGTCCGGGAGCCCGACTTCCTTGATATCATAGGCCGGATTTACGGCGTTGGCCCCTAGAGTCGCGCCCGCGGGCAGTACCGCCGCGCAGAGTACGGCGGCCGCAAATTGAATTAAACGTGGCGTAAGAATCGCGTGCATGAATCCCCCCCGAATCAAGATGGTCCCAATCTACCGCCCCACCCGAAATGGCGCATTTTGCCGACGGGAACGACCTCAAATACCGTTGTCCCGGGGACAACAACCCCTGTCCCGGGCCGCTTTTCAGGACCATCACGCGGAATCGCTCCGGACCAATGAGGGCGGGGCCTGCGCGGCGGCGGGGCTTTGCGGAAATAGAGGTTTCCCGTTGTCCCCCCGACAACCTTTCCTGGGCTGCCGGAGCCATTTGCCCAGGCGCCATACCGTACATTGAGACCGGGGTTGGGCGTCCTTTCGAGGGGGACGCCGCCGTTACGGGCGAACGCCGCGGAGCGGAAGTATATTTGGGCGACCGCGCCTGAAAAGCGACAGGGGATAAGCTGTGGGCACCCGGACAACTGGACGGATTTTCGATCACCTGGATTACCGGGTATACCTTACCGAGCATTACGATAAAAGTAAGGCGGCTAATCCCCATTTCTCCTTCCGTTCATTCTCGAACAAGGCGGGGTTCAAGACCAAGGACTTCCTCTACCGTGTCATGCATGGCGAGAAGAATCTTTCCCAGGCTTCCGTGTTCAAGCTTTCCGGGGCCTTGGGGCTCAAGCGCGAAGAAATCGAATACTTCGAAAACCTCGTCAAATTCAATCAGTCCCGGAACGTCAAGGAGAAGGACTTCTATTACCAACGGTTGTCCGCCTTGCGGGGCGAGTACGCCGTTGATGGCTCGGCCGTGCGCCTGGAAGCGCAGCAGTACGAGTACTACAGCAAATGGTGGCATACCGCGGTGCGGTCCGTAATCGACATGTACGAGTTCCGCGGCGATTGGAAATGGCTGGCGAAGAAGCTGGATCCGCCGATTACGGCGCAACAGGCCGAGCATTCCGTGGAGTTGCTGGAAAGCCTGGGGCTGGCCGGCAAGGATTCGGGCGGCCGCTACAAGATTAAGGACAAGTCCCTGACGACGGGAACCCCTATCCTGCCGCTGGCAATCACCAAATTCCACCAGGGGACCCTGGAACTGGCGGCTCGTTGCCTGGACGAGGTTCCCAAGGAGGAAAGGGACCTTTCCTGCCTCACTTTGGGCATCTCCCGTAAGACATTGGACAGAATCAAGCAGAAGCTTAAGCGATTCCGCGGAGAACTGCTTAAATTGGCCGAGGCGGACGAAGAGGCGGACACGGTGTACCATCTGAATTTGCATATGTTCCCGCTGACCAAGCGTGAGAAGCCCGAGGCGGGCGCGTGAGGCTATTCCCCCGGCATTCCCTACCCGCGGCGGCCTCAGGATTATTCCTGGCCGGGTGCCTGGGGCTTTTCGAGAGTGAAAAGCTCGCCGGCAACGGATCGGAAGTCGAAAACGCCATCGTGGCGGGACGCATAGTAACCGCGAACGGCGCGTCTGCGCCGGCCACGGATGTCAGCCTGTACCCGGTCGAGTTCGATGCCATGGTCCAGAAGCCGATCGATCCCGCCTTCATAACGACGACGGATAGCGGAGGCCGGTTCCTCTTCAAGGCGGCCCCGGGTACCGGGTTCAACGTTTGGGGACATCGCCGCGCCGATGGGTTGCGCTGCGTGCTGCAAGACGTACAGACCTCCGCCAAGGGAACCGTGGATGCCGGTATGGGTACCCTGCATGTTCCGGGTCGCTTGCGCATTACCCTTCCCGAGGGTTCCGGCGAAGGCGGGTACGTATATATCCCCGGCACGCCGCTGGCGATGTCCGTGGACGGCGCCGCCGATTCCAACGGTACCATGCTGATCGATTCCATTCCCGCCGGCCGCTTCCAGACCGTGGTATTGGGCCGCAAAGGCAAGCCCGGGATCATGCGCGTCCTGGGAACCGATGTGCCCATCAATCCGGGCGCCACCACCTACCTGCCCTATACCGAATGGCAATACTCGGCCCCCGTGCGCATGAATACCGCCGGACTGGTTTCCAAATCGGTGTACAACGTGCCCTTGCTGCTGCGCTTGACGGGCGCCGACCTGGATTTCTCCCAAGCCCGCGGCGACGGATCCGATCTGCGCTTCACCCGGGATGACGGCGTAACCCTGCCCTGCCATGTGCAAGCCTGGGATTCGACCGGCGCCAAGGCAACGGTGTGGATCCGCATGGACACGGTTTTCGCCGACAGCGAAAAACGCCAGCTGAAGATGTTCTGGGGCAACTCCCGCGCGGCAGCGCAAAAGCGGACCGTATTCGATACCAGCGACGGGTACGCCGGCGCCTGGCATCTCGATGCGGCGCCGACCGGTACCGTACCCGCCTTCCCGGACGCCGGGACCGCCGGGGACGCGGCCAAGGCCATGGGCGTGCTGGGCAAGCCCGACTCCATGCCCGCTATCGGTGCCGCGGACGGAATCATCGGGGGCGGCGTGCCGCTCAACGGCAAGGACAGCTACCTGATGGGATCGAAAGACTATCCCGGTCCCGCCGTGTTCACCGTGTCCTTCTGGTTCCGCACCAGTAGCAACCAGGGCGGCAAGATGCTGGGCTTCGTGATGCCGGGCCTCAAGGGAGTGACCTATGGGACCAAGACCGGCAATTTCAATTTCGACCGCGTGGTGTGGATGACGGATGAAGGCCTTTTGCACGCGGGCTTCACCATGCGCAGCACCAGCTACCCCACTATCATCGGCGCGTGGCAATCGTTTACGGCGGCGAAGGCGTATAACGATGGGCAATGGCATTATCTCTCCTATACCCTGTGGGACGCCGGGGCCATGCTGGTGGTGGACGGCGCCAAGGTCGCGGGCTATATCGGGCTGGTGCGCCCTTTACCGGACGTGGGCCATTGGCGAATCGGCTACAGCGGCGAAGGCAAGTGGGACCCGGAGTGGACCAGCGAATACTTCGCAGGCAGCGTCGACGAGGTGCGCATCTCTCACCAGACCCGTAGCGAGGACTGGCTGAAGCTGGACTACGAAGCCCAGCGTCCCGGTTCCACCCTGCTCTCCGTCGAACACCCCTCGCGCTAGTCCCTTCAGCGTTACCTCGCCGTCGCAATCAGCCGACGGCCGGGGGCAGGGGGCAAGCCGACCCCAAAGCGTTTTCCAATCGTTCGGAATTATACCGCGGCCCGCATTATCATATGCCCGGCCACAGGCATCGTCGTTCCATGGCCTCCCGGGGAATTGGGGGGCGCGCGGAGCCTGAGGAGAGGGTGGGAAGCTCGAACATCCATACACGCCCCGGGCGCGCGGTTCCCCGCGCGTTGCGCCCGGATTTCGCGCTTAGGAGATTGCATGCGACTTCCTTTCAATGCCTTGGTAACCTCGCTCCTCATCCTTGCCGCCGCCGGCGCAGCAGGAGCCCAGAACAAATCCATCCCTATCACCATCCGGGATTTCAACGCCTCCCATCCCGATTTCGAATCGGTTAACGGTACCTGCGCCGTCGACGGAGGCGGTGTGAAGGGTATGGTGCTCGACACCTTGGATTCGGCGCATAAGCCCATCCAATCCGCGACCAGCCCCTGCCCCAAGTACAATATCCGATCCTGGTTCCGCGACGATGCGACCGTGAACCACCGTTATTGCCTGGAGCTGCCGCTGGAGGAGATCGCGGGCAAGGAGAATACCTACCAGACCCCGGCCGCCTTCACCTCCGCCTTTTTCCCCATCGACCAGGTTCCCGATCCCAATCCCCCGCACGCCCTGATCAAGGCCCCGGATCCGGTGAACCCCGCCAAAGCGGGGGAGACTTTCAATAACGGGCACAATTTCCATTTCTGCATGGAGATGCATGCCACCTTCAAGTACCGGGGCGGCGAAGTATTCGATTTCAAGGGCGACGATGATTTGTGGGTGTTCATAAACAACCATCTGGCGCTGGATCTGGGGGGCTTGCAGAACAACGGCGCCGGGCAGGTGGACCTGGACGCCCAAAGTACCGCGCTGAAAATCCTGCGCGACAATTATTACAACCTGGACTTCTTCTTCTGCGAACGTCAGACTTCGGAATCGCATCTACAGGTTACAACCAGCATCGATATCATCCCGCCACCCGCGCCCGGTCTGCACATCGCCGACGAGAACCTGAACGTCATCACTTCCGGCGATACGCTGAGCCTGAACCTGGGCGGCGCTTCGCGTATCTTCAAGGCCGTTAAGATCGAGACCCAGACCCAGACCCTGGATTGCAACAACCTGACTTCCCAGATCAAGACTCCGGCTTCGGGCGATTGGACATTCAACGGCGCGGCCCTCCCCGCCGGTCCTTCCGTGGCCATCTCCCCGACCGGTCTGGCCGCAGGAACCTATAAGCTGCGGTTGGAGAAGGACGGCATCCGCGATTCGGTGTGGATCAAGGTGGCCGATCTACCCCAAGTCGCGACCCCGACGGCCAATCCCCCGGGAGGCGGATTCGCGGGTAGCCTGCCGGTTACCCTGGCGGACGCGACGCCCGGAGCCGCCATCCACTATACCCTGGACGGGACGAATCCCACCGCGGCCAGCCCGCTGTATACCGGACCGATAACCATTACTGCCAACGCCACGCTGAAGGCCATCGGAACGGCCACGGGGTACCGCGATAGCGAGATCATGACCGCCTTGTACGCCAAGACCCTGGCCAAGGCCCTGCGCGGCTGGTACCTGGATCGTGATGGCGACGGCCGCATCGAGACCGCCGTAATCCTGTATGATTCGAATTTCGGGACGCCGCCGAAGGTGGTGGCCTTCATCGATCCTTTCGACCGCGCCAAGCCCGTCGCGGCTACGGGGCAGGCCGCCGGACCCGGGCGTACCGTAACCTATACGCTACCCCGATTCGCGCCGGGTACGGGATTCGCGACCGAAGTGCTGGCCAATCTGGCCGCCGAAGCCGAATTCGCGGCCCAGGGCGTGCTGATGGCCGATAGCGTGGGTCCCGTGATCATATCCGTGAAATCCTTCCCTACCGCCAAGGCGGATGCTCCCGCGTCGGTGGAGATCGAATTCTCCGAAGCCGTGACGTTGGATTTGGCGGCCGCCCTTTTCCCGCTGGAAATAAAGCGCGGACAGGGAATCGTCGCCGACGGGGATATCAAGGTCGCTTCCATCGTGGCGGTATCCCCTTCCAAATACCGCATCGTATTCGCGGTGGGGTCCAAGTATCCCGTACCCGGGGACAGCGCGCGCATCGCTCCCGCCCGACCCGTTGCCGATGCGGCGGGCAACCGGAGCGGGATGAAGTTCTACGTGCCCGTATCCGGCGATGCGGCCCGCGCCGATGCCGATCTGAATGTGGGTCTGGTGGACGGCGTCACCCGCGGCCCCCAACCGATATCGCTGCGGCCCGTACCCAACCCGGTCGTGGTCCACGGCGAACATACCTGCGTGAATTGCGGCGCGGTCGTCATCCGGGACGTGCTGCCGACGCAGGAGCCCGGTAAGCTTTCCGGACTGGGCCCGACCTGGCGGGTCAAGAGCAAGTACCCTTTCAATTACACCATGTCGTTCTACGATAACGTAGGCCAGTTCGTGAACAAGGCCGAAGGCGACGTCGGCCCGGCCGATTTCGAAAAACTGAGGCTTACGGAAGCCGCGGGGGATTCGGTGCTCGTGCAACTAACCTTCCTGCCCGTCTCCCATGACGGCCGGGCCCTGGGCACGGGGGCCTACATCATGCGGGGCGTGATGCAAATCCACGACCAGGCCGGAGTTAAGGGGACCCAGGGAGAAACCATCAACCTGGTGCCGACGGAGCGGACCCTGGTCTCGCGCTTCGGCTACATCCGCAAGCGGGACCGCTAGCCGCGCGGCCTTCGGCCCGCCGGGGAGGGGTCGAGGGCCGTTGCTGGCGGGTGTGGGTGCGTCTCGAACGCACTTGCAGGGACCGGGGCGGGTGCACGGCCAGCTCCGGGGCCCGGTACCGGTCGGTTCGAATGCAATGTCAATGTCATTACGTTGGATGTAATGCCAATGACATTACAGCTCGGCAGCTGAGTCTCCTCAAGGTCCGGTTAATCCAGGGATCGGCAGCGGGACGGAAGGCGGCCGGAGTCGGCCGCCGGGAGTTTTACGGAATCAGGGTTTCGGGGTTTGCGCCGTGATGGACAGCGCGGGGGATTTGCGGCCCGAGGCGTCGATCCAGAAGGCGCCGCCCGGCAAGCCGAAAGAAACTCCTGCCGATGCCGCGGAGCCACGGGATTCGGGAATGATACGGATGGCGGGCGCGCGGCCGGGGAGGGCGCGTTGCGCCACTAGGGTGGGGAGGCCGGCGGGAATCCCGTTGGAATCGGCCGCGAGGTATACGTAGTCCCAATTCAGGTGGTTGGCGTCCAGCATGAATTGCATCACCTGCACTCCGGCTTCCAATTCCACCTTGGCCATGTTCTTGTAGTAGCGCCAGGCGTGGTAGCTGCTCGTGCCGGCCAGGGTCAGTCCCGGCGTCTTGTTGATGCCGTTGAAGCTCAGGTGGCATTTGATCTGGTTCGGTTCCGATGCGAAATGGGCGCTGATCCAGTAAGTGCCGGCCTTGGCGACGTTCACGGTAGTGTTGTTGTAGTCGGTCGCGTGGGCGGCGCCGATGTAGATCGACTTGGGGTTTTCTGCGGAGGGGTACAGGCTGCCATCGGCGAACTTATCCACCTCGCCCACGTTGGAATTCGTGATCCAGAAGGCGGGATGCTCCTTTTCGCCATCGTTGGCGCGGTTGGCGGCGGTGGAACCGGGGGCCACTCCCTGCCCGGCCTTATCGTCGCTCTTCCAGGCGATGTTGAGGCCGCCCAGATCGTAATTCTCGAAATCGATGCGCCCGGGAATGGGCCAGGGAGTGCCCAGGTACGGGGTTCCCTTATACCCGACGGGTATGTCGGCAAGGGTGGGGATGGCGGCCGCCAGGGCGGCCAGCAGTAACGTGGAAGCTACCGGAAGGCCTTGGGCCCCGGGAAAGGTGGTAGAAGGGCGCATGGATCGGCTCCTGGGTTGAATCGTGATGGTCCCCCTGCGGCCCGCCCCCGCGGACCCCTATGCGGCGCCACCCAGGCCGCCGCAAGACTCGGATCAAAACTTCAGATCGCCAATTCCAGCCGGAACAGGTAATACCAATCGCCCGGACGGGACGTGATGGGCGTTTTGATCGGCTTGAAATTGTAATCGTAGGTGCGTAGATGATCGCTCGCCACCTGCAGGTACAGGTTGGCGCCTTTCAGCAATTCGCGCTTGGCGAGCACGGACCAATGGATCCGGTCATCCTTGACCTCTTTGGCTACGGTCTCGGGGCCGTTCACCGGGTCGTAGTCCTTGTGGTAGGGCACGGGGCGCTGGAATTCGAAGACGCCATCGATATTGTTCTGCCATAGCGCATTGAAATATTCGCCCTGCACCGAGAGCAGATCGAGCAGGCCGAAGGTGGGCAGGTTCATTCCGAACATGACGGGGATGCGGCGCGAGATGTCGGGATAGTAGAAGGGGTAATCCTTGACGCCCAGGACGGCGGCTTCCGCGAACAGCTTTAGATCAGCAGGCTTGAATGCATCGGTCCCGTCCATCCATTCCTTGGGATCCAGGGTGAGTCGGCCCATGAGCTTGGTGCCCTGAAAGGTGTAGAATTGGGTGGTATCGCGCACCACCGTGGTCGAATCCGCGCTCTTGATGATGGACGTGGGCCACCGCATATAGTCGGGGCTGGCGTTGGGATCGTGGGCGGCGAAGGCTTCCTTGCTGGGCTTGGCCGAGATCAGATGGTTGAAGCAGACGCCCGCGCCCAGGTCGATTCCGGGCAGGCCCTTGAAGGAAGTGACCACGGTGGGGGAGATGCTGTGCATGGGGGGCATCATGTTTTCCATGGGCAGCAGGAAATCGGTCTTGAACTTGCCTTCCATCAGGTTCACATGCAAGCCGGCTCCGTAGACCTGATAATTGGCGCTATTGATCATATTGAACCCGCCGGTGAGCAGGTAGCCGGGATAGGTGCCGGAACGCAATAGGTACTCGCCCAGGTTGGACGCTTCGGGGTTGTACTTGTACTGGAATGCGCCTACTTCCAGATCGGCAAGGGGCGCCGCGGCATCCCCCATGTGCCAAATCAGTTCGGCATTGGTCGGGAACAATACGAACTTGGGAAGGCGGGTGTGGGGCGCGCCATCCTGCTCGGGCAGCACGAAGAAAAAGGCGCCCAGCATGCCCATCTTGACGTCGATCTTTTCGCTCAGCTTCCCGCTCTTGGTGATAAGCACCAGGGTGCGGCGGAAGGCCTGCATCTTGTATTCCTTGCCGGTCTCACCGTCCAGGCCCTTGACGATTTGACCCGCGTCGAAGAAGGACTTGAACTGTGTCTCGCCCGGCTTCAACTCGGCCTTTACATCTTCGGCCCGCGCCGCGCCGGCCGCAGTAAGCAACGCCAAGGTACCCGCAACCAAAATCCGCTTAGACATCCGACCTCCCGTGGCCCAGCGGGCCATGACGCGCGCCCCCGTCGGAGGGGGTAGCACGGGCGATAACACCATCGCCGTCGTGGAATATTAGCCGGGGAGTGTCGGTGGGGCGCGCGGGCGGGGCGGTATCGAGGGGCCGGTTTGCCCCCAGGGCATTTGGGTTGTTGGTGCCGTCTTACGGGCGCAAAGAAAGGGGACGCCGCCGATGCGTGATTAGCGGTTCTTAATCCAAAGCCCCATAGTCCCGCTTCCAGTTCCTGGAGAGTTTGCCGCGCGTGTGGCCGAGGGGGACGTTGGTGACGATCTTGATGTCCGAGGCCGTGGTCTGGCGTTCGCAGTAGAAAAAGTCCAAGGGATAGGTCTGGTAATAGGCCAGGCCCAGATCGTCGAAATAGGTGGTGAAATCATTGGAGACATGGAGTCCGCCCAGATCCATCACCAGTTTATGATCGATGAACATCCAAACGTCATCGTCGCCCTTGAAGACGAATTCCATGCCCGGAAGCAATTCGAAGGACGCATGCAGCTCCATGCAGAAGGAATAGTTGTGATCCTTGCCTTCTTTGCCGAATCCCTTGTTGTCGATCCAGAAGAACCCCGAATCGGTGCTGCCTTCGCGCGAGAACGAGTAGGCATTGCTGCCTACGTCGATGCGGTGGGTAAAGGGTATGGAATCGTAAACGCGCACGCTCTTGAACAGGGTGTCGTTGGCCGTGACGATGGGAGTGCAATCGTTCCTATCATCGTCGCGGTCGCGGGGAACCAAATGATTGATGGCCGCATCCTTGACCCAGGGCATGAACCAGCGATCCACGGCGCAACTGAAGAAAACGCTGTCGTTGTTGGCGGTGCCCCAAGGCTTGCCGATGCTGTCCAGGCCGAAATAGGACGCGTCTTCGTTGGTAAACCGCATGGTATCCGGACGGAGCATATTCAGGTGGGGATGGGCGCCGCCAACGCCCCAGGTGGGGCTTTCGAATTCGGGGTTGCTCTTGTCGCTGTGGAAATCGTGGAAGATGACCTTGGACCACATGGTATCGGGGGGCGCGCCGCTGGCGCCCTTCATGGATACGCGCTGGTGCAAGGGGATGCGGAACAGGGTATCGCTGCCCGCCATGGGCAGGAAACCTTCGGTGAAGAGGGAGAATACGTCGGTTCCCAGGCCTTCCACGCTGTAGCGCACCGAGGTTCCCGCGATGTTGACCGTGTCCTCGGGCGTCTCCTGGTAGGTTGAATCGAACGGGGACATGCGCGCGCCCGGGATCGGCTTTTCGCTAATCCAATCGGGCCCGGTCCATCCCACCTGACCGTAATCGTTTCCGCCGTTCTCCTTATGGTAGAACTCGAAGTAGTAGCGTTTGCCGCCCTTGAGCATCACCGGCTTGGAGATGGTCTTGAATTCGGGTCCGGTATCGTGGTTTTCCTGGGAGGGCCAATATCCCGTGCTCATGTTCCCGTAGTTGAAAGCCAAGGGCCGGTCGGAAAGGTTTCCCTTGGAGTCGTCGGCGCTCAGGAAGAATTCGCATTCGTCGTCGCTGCGTACGTAGAAGGTGTAGCTCCCGGTGGTGGGCGGATACAGGTAGCCGTTCCAGAGGATACCGTAGTCCTCCTTATAATACAGGTCGCCGTTATAGCCCTTATCATGGAAAAAGGATCCGAGCGAACTGGACTGGATCCGCTTGGGATACGGAAGCGCTCCCGAGCGCGCCTTGTCGCGTAAGGTAGCGGCGCCAAAATGCCCGTCGGTCTTCCAAAGCTTGCCGGTAATATGCCCGCGGGCTCCCGCCCGGGTGTAGAGCGTGTCCCGCCCGTTCAGCACTTCGTCCCCCAACAGCGTCATCATGCCGTCGGAAGCGTAGAAGGATTGCACCTTGTGCATGTAATTCAGGGAAGATACCGTATTTTGCTTGCCGTCGAACATCATGGCTACGCCCATGGCCGAGATGGCGAGGATCATCAGCATGGTGAAGACCAGGATGAAGCCGCGTTTTCCGTCCCTGCCTGGCATTGTCGTCAAGTCCATCTCAGGGCCGATTCCTAAGGCGTACTTCGGAATTGAGGGTCACGCGCCGATAGCCGTCGCCTTTGTATCCGGGATCGGGTTGGCGGGTGCGCGCGGTAACCGAGAGGCGGGCCGCGTGCATGCTGTTCCAGTCGCTCGTGGCCGCGCCCAGGGAATCGTAGAATCCCAGGGTCACGGCCTCGATGTCCTCTGCCAGGACCATGCCGCCCACGGAAACGTCCGTGCCCAATACCGAGTAATCTTCCGTGGCATAGGCATAGATGGCGTCGCCGGCCTTGAGGGTCAAGGGTAGGGCCAAGCGAATCGTGTCCACTCCCGCACCGCCCGCCTTGATGCCTTTGGAATATCCGCCCCAATGGTAGCCTGTGGCGATGGCGATCTTTTGCACGGGTTGGCTCTTGTCGTTGCGTAGGACAAGCACGGAGGACGCGCCGATGAAAGAAGTCCCGTCGTCCACGGGGATTTCCGACGACGCGGCCATGTCCGAATAGAAAGTCTGCGTCCCGCCGCGCGGATTGAGCGCCAGCTTGAATCCGCTCAACGCGTCCGGCCCGGGAACGATAACCGGCCAGCCCGTTTCGGGCAGGTTGGCTCCCGCTTCCATGATGCGCTCTTCCATGCGCTTCAGGACGAATTGCGCGTTCTGGTCCCGATCCGAAAGCCGCTCCTGCAGGTTATAGGCGCGATGGGAATCGTTGAAGAAGCGGGTTATCACCAGCACCAGCACGCCGGAAACCGCCAAGCCGATGGTCACCTCGATCAGGGTGAAGCCGGCGGAGCCTTTGCCCCGTTTAGAAAGTGCGCGAAACATAGGTCGTCACTTTCATGGTGTCGAGTCGATGAATTCCCCAGGATACGGTCAAATCGATCCGCCGCACCGTGGCCAGCACGGCGCCGTCCTTAGGCGAAATGGCCCCGGCCACTACGCGTTTGAGCTTGAGGTCGGCGAAATCGGGATCCGTGAACATGGTGTCCCGGGGCGGCCAGGCGGTGGGATCGCGCGCGACGGACACCCGCATGGATTCCACGTGCTTGCCGATCAGTTGGGCCGCCCGTTGCATGTTGGCGTTGGCGCGCGAGATGCTGGAAGAACGCGTTTGCATGCGCATGAATACCATTACGCCCATTCCCAACACCACGATCGCGATCAGCAGCTCCAGCAGGCTCCATCCCGACTGCCCCCGGCGACGAGGCGCGAGCGCGATCAGCGGGTGCTCCGGATGCGGCCGGTGCTCGCCAGCACCTCCAGGGTATCGCTGAGATCGGAGTTCGCGAGCAGTACGCGACCGCTCATGTATGCCGAACCGTCCCCACGGAAGATGACCGTGACGGGATAGGGATCGGGAACCGTGAGGGCCGCGCCCCTGGGCATGACGAAGGGGGAGAGGTAGGCTTTGTCCTTGCCCGGATCGTACGCATAGTTGGCCGGGGAGAAGGTATCCAGGAACAGGACCGCTTGGGGTGGAATGGAAGCGGGATCGAACCAGACGCCGCAGTGTATCGAAGGGTTGGCCATGGCCTTGCTGCGGGCGGTCAGCAGAACCTTGCGCAATCCCGTTACCGCATGCTTCTGTTCCAAAGTGCGGGTAAACCGGGACATGGGCGCGCGCGCACCGGCCAGGATTAATCCCAAAATCACGATCACGCCGATCATCTCAAGCAGCGAGAAGCCTTTCTGGGAAACATGCTTCATGACGGAAATCCCATTTATTTTCCCCAGTTCCGCATGGCGTGGAAGGTAAAGGAAGTATAAGAGGAGGCCGCGATCCCCAACCACAACCTTCCTTGCCCCCATGGTCCGGTCGTCTCCGGACAATGCCCACCGATTCGGAATTGGCGGGTATCTCCCGGCTTTCCCCCCTGATCCGGACCTGAATCCTAGCTCCAGGACGTCGTGCATTTGAAGAGTTGGGGGTTATGTTCCCGGGTCCGTTTTGCCCCCGGGGAGCTGCAAACGGGGGGTCGTATTAGGAGAAAAACGGCATACCTTTTCTCCCAGGCGGCCGGATTGAGCTACGGTCGCCTGGCCCCCGCAGCGGGGATTGGGAGTATCGTGGCGGTTACGTCGGGAGGCACCGGCACCGGGGCGGGCAATCTTCACTCGCGGGCGGGGGCGGTGATTTAGCGATTTCAAGGTTTTCCGTAGGGGTCAAATTGGCCCCTGGGCCTTTCCCCAATGCGGCCGGGGCAAGGCGGGGCGGGGTTAGATTAGAGCCGGTTTTACAAGGGGTAGATGGATGAACTGGTTCTCGCGTGCGCTGACCGTATCCGCATTCACGGGTTTGCTCGCTTCGGCGGCATTCCCCATCACGGGGGAACTCACCGCCGCCACCGCCAACCTGACCGGGAGCGTGGAAGTCACCGGCAACGTAACGGTTCCGGCGGGAGTGACCCTGAATGTCGCTCCGGGCACCCACATCCGTTCGGTGGGCGGTAAGTTCAGCATCACCGCAACCGGACCCGTGAAGGCCGTCGGCACTTTGGCCGCCTACATCGACATCTTCGACGTTCCCCTCATCCTCAACAACGCTTCGACCCAGCATGATCTGGAATATGTGGTGATGCTGAACGACGCCACCAGCGCCATCTGGATCCAGGGCGGCAATGTCAAGTTGACCCATATCCAGATCCAGGACTTCGGCACCAATGGCGTGAGCATCACCGGGGCGGGAGCCAAGGTGGCCATGTCCTATTGCACCATCGGCGCCAAATCGCGCCTGTTCGGCGGCGCGGATGACTTCTCCGTGCTCATCGGCGCCGGCGCCGACGCGGCCGACATCGATATCAGCAATTCCATCCTCGGTTTCGAGAATAAGCCCATCAACACCGGTCTGGCCATCAAGACCGCCGGCGGCACGGCGGCGACTTCGGCCACGGTCAAGGTGCGCTATTCCCTCATCACGGGCACGCGCGTCGGTAGCGGCGCGGGAGAAGTCGGTATCCTCACCGGCATCGATCCCGACGTGAAGGATATCCCCAATCTGGATTACCATCTGTGGCCCTACTCCTCCGCCATCAACGCGGGCGATCCCGCCTCCGATTTCTCCGCCGAGCCCATGCCTAACGGCGGCCGGGTGGATCTGGGCTATTACGGCGGCACTGCCGAAGCCAGCGCTTTCGCTTTCCGCGTGGTCGCCCCCAACGGCGGCGATTCGCTGACCCCGGGCCAGACCGCCACCATCAAGTGGCAGGGCGGCAAGCTGCTCGGCGCCAAGAAGCTCGACTTCTCCACCAACAATGGCGCCAGCTGGACCGCCATCACCGCGGCGGCGGACGCGGGCGGCGCGGGCACTTATGCCTGGACCGTTCCCACCGCGCGTTCCACCGATTGCCTGGTGCGCATCTCCCTTCCCGACGGTTCGGGCGCCGACCAGTCCGATCGCATCTTCACCATCGGCGATACCACCAAGGGCGGCAACAACGGCACCCTCAAGGATCCCACCATCTTCCGCTGCATCCCATTCACGGCCTACCATGACGGCCAGGCACCCGGCGGCGCCGAGCCCTCGGCGGCCCAGTGCAAGGCGGATCTGGAACTGATCAAACCCTTCACCCGGGAAATCCGCACTTACGGTTCGGGACTCGCCACCCATGGCAGCTCGCTCCCCGGCATGTGCGACCAATTGGGCATGAAGATCCACATGGGCATCTGGCTAGATGATACCTACGGCGAAGGCCAGAACCAGCAATCCATCACGGAAGCCATCGGAATCGTGAAGGAGAACCATCCCTCCATAAAGACCATCATCGTGGGCAACGAGTTCTTGTTGCGCGTACGCCAGGCCCATAAGGATGTGGCCGCCGCCGAGGCCAAGCTGGTGCGCTACATCAAGCAGGTCAAGGCCGCCATGCCCGCCAACATCATCGTGACCACGGGCGAATCGTATCCCGATTGGCTCGCCGCCAGCGACGCGCTGCCCGCGGCCGTGGACCAGGTGACCTGGCACGTGCATCCCTGGTGGGAGCAGAAGTCCATCGACAATGCCGGCAGCCACGCCTACAACGTCTACCTGCAGATGAAGGCGCGTATCGCCAAGTTCCCGGGCAAGCGCCAGGTGCTGGGCGAGACCGGCTGGCCTACGGCAGCCACCACGGGAGCGGCGGTGGGCAGCGAGCAGAACCAAGCCAAGTACCTGCATGACCTGCATGCCTGGGCCAAGAAGGAAGGCCTGGACTACTACTTCTTCACCAATGTGGACGAGAAGTGGAAGGGTAACGAAGGCGCCGTGGGCGCCCATTGGGGCATGTACAATTCCGACCGCACTCCCAAATACATCATCGGGCACCTGAACGAATTGGTCCCGGCCAACCAACGCTGGGAGAACGATGCCAGCGTCGGGATCATGATCAAGCCTCTGGCCCGCGGTGAAACGCGCGCCTTCGTCCCGGGACTCAAGATTTACGATATCACCGGCCGCGTGGTCGGCGTGATGGGCAACGACGCCGCTCTGTTGGGCAAGGCCAGGCAGGCCTCCCAGGGCATCGTGTTCACCGATAAGCGCCTCCGCTAAGGGAGGAATCCGGCCGGCCTTTGGGTGAAGGCAGCGGCGGAATTTCGAACGGGGGAGGGAAAAGGACCCTCCGATGATTTCTGCGAAAAAGAATTTTGCCTTGGCGGCCATGCTGGCC
Organism: Fibrobacterota bacterium; assembly: GCA_023249635.1. Taxonomy (GTDB): domain Bacteria; phylum Fibrobacterota; class Fibrobacteria; order UBA11236; family UBA11236; genus Chersky-265. The sequence goes on along the minus strand of JAHFCH010000001.1, from coordinate 46,691 downwards.
GTCGCTCCGCTAATGGCGGATGTCCCTGCCGGGTATCCGGGCGCCGCCTATCAAGGCAAGGTCCAGGAGATCCCGGGCCGGGTATTCCTCTCCGATTTCGATCAAGGACCCAAGGATAAGGTCTGGCACGATTTCCAGACCAAGAACCCTTGGGCCTGCAAGGTGCGCGACTCCACGGGCGTGGGCATGCAGCTCATGGGCCAAGGCGGGGACAAAGGCGATACCAAAGAAGCCGATTCCCTGGTAAAGATCCGCATGGGCAAATGCTACCTGGCCGAAACCAACCAGGGCGATTGGACCAAGTATACGGTGCGCGTGAAGCAGGCGGGCGCCTATACGTTGTCCATGCTTACCGCCGCCTCGGAAACCCAGATCCCTTTCGTCGGCGTATCCCTGCTGACCGATAAGGACTCGGCGGGTACCGGCAAAATCGTTCTGCCCATCACGACCTATTTCCATCATTGGGTGTATACCCGCAGCTTGGCGACGATGAACCTGGATTCGGGAACCCAGGTGCTCCGCTTCGACATCGTGGGCAATGGTCCCATGAACATCGACTACATCGACTTCGGCTATGCCGGGGCGGCCGCAGTGGCGCCGCGGCTTGCCGGAGCTACGGAAACCGGTTTGCCCATCCGCGGCATCCATCGCGACGCTGCGGGCCTGCATGTGGCCTATGCGGCGCCGTCTGGAGGTCCCGTATCCATCCGGGTCTATAACGCTTCCGGAGCCGTTTTGGCGCGGTCACAATCGCTGGCCCGCGCCGCCGGCCCTACGGAAGCGGTCCTGGCCATGCCGGTCGCGCGTCCGGGTATGTTGTTCGTCGAGATCAGGAGCGCGGGACTGGCCGTCGTCCGCGCTTGGGTCCAGCCTTGAATTGAGCCGGGAGCGGTTCTCCGCTCCCTTGTTTGTGCCAGCTTTTTCGTGTCGTTGGTATTTCCGTGTTGTATTTACGCCCGCTAACGAGGTATATCATGTTTCGTTCCGCCCTGAGGCCCGCATTTTGCCTGTTCCCAGCCATGTTCGCGGGAATTGTCTTGTTTGCCGAGATTGCCGCGTCTGCGAACGCGGCCGAGAATCCTTCCGCGCCGCTGGTGCAAAGCACTGGCTCGTCCGAGACCATGCTGGACGTGTATTTCCGCGACCCGCAGGTAGGCTGGGCTTGCGGCGCGGGCGGCGCCTTGTACAAGACCATGGACGGCGGGGCCGCTTGGATGCGCCTGGAATCGGGCGTAACGGCGGATCTCAACGCGATCCGCTTCTCCACCTTGGATTCGGGCTGGGTAGCCGGGGATGGGGGCATGCTGTTGGCGACCGTGGACGGCGGCAACACCTGGAGCGCGCAGGCGGCCGGAACCGAGCGGCATCTCTATGGCCTCCACTTTTGCGATAGCAGGCTGGGATTCGCGGTTGGGCGGGACGGTACCCTCTTGGGTACCCGTGACGGAGGCGTTACCTGGGTCGCGCGGCCCAGCGGGACCGATCAATACCTGCGCGCGGTCTGGTTCTCGGGAGCGGATACAGGATGGGCCTGCGGATACCACGGAGCCATGGTCAAGACCGTGGACGGCGGCGTCTCCTGGAATCCCGTCGCCACCGGGACCAACTGGTCGCTCAACGCCTTGCATTTCCTGGACGGGCGCCGGGGCTGGGCGGCGGGGTACAACGGCACCGTGCTCGCTACCCGTGACGGTGGCGTTTCCTGGGTCGCCCGGGATGCCGGCATGCCGCTGGCCCTCAACGCCGTGCGCTTCGCGGATTCCGCCAACGGATGGGCCGCCGGCAACGGTGGCTTCCTTTTGCGTACCTCCGACGGGGGTACCACCTGGAAGCCCCTGGCTTCGGGGACCACCTTGCGCATCAATGCCGTCGCCCTGGCCGAAGGGGCCTGGATGTGGGCGGCGGGAGCCAAGGGCCTGGTTTTGCGGGTCCCGGGCGTCCCCATGCAGGTGACCCGGCCTTAAGCGACCCGCCCGCGCCGCGGAATCCTTGGGCGCGCCCGGCGGCGCCATGAGCTTTAGAAAAAGTACGTTAGCTTCGCCATCCAATACCAATCGGCAGGGGTGGAAAAGATCGAGAAATACGTCGGCGTGGTGCCCGTGCCCCCCGGACGGAAATGGTCGTTGGCGACCTGCCCGCTGATGCGGATATGCCCCATGACGGTCTTCGCCGCGTGCAAGGACCATTTCCAATCGTCCTGATGCAGGTGGGACATATCGTAGGGGTCGCCCCACGGCACGTCCTCGAACACGGTGCCGCTCTGGGAAACCACCACCCGCGCCGCCCGCAAGGTATCGCCCATGGCGGTCACGTAGCCTGAATCCAGCGTCTTGGGGCTCAGATTGTTGGCGCGGTTCGAGACCGGGGTGGGGGAGAACTCCGTTTGCAACTCGGTCAAATCGTTCTTGTAAGGCGAGGAGTAGTACTCCACCTCCAAGGAGAGATTGTCCAGCCACCCGAAAGCGGGAAGGTTGAAGCCGCCCATGATGGGCATGCGTTGGAAGCGGTCGGCGTAGATGCCCTTGTAGTTCTGGACGCCGATCAGGCCGACCTCGCCATAGAGCAGCAGATCGTTCTTGCCGAAGCCGGCATCGGGCAGGAAGCCCTTGGGATCGAAACGGAAGAAAGCGTCCAGCTTGGTGCCCTGGTTGGAAAGCCAGGTGGTATCGGCGGGATCGGCGGGATCCACGTAGAAATAGTTCCGATCGATGGGGTCCTTAACGTCGGCGGCGGGGACGAAAGTGAATTGCTTGGAATCGCGCGGGTTGGTCGCGAACGGGTACACGGGGAGCAGGTGGTAGAAATTCACGCCGGCCCCATAGCGGAAAGCCTCACCCAAGCGATGGCTGAAGATATAGGCCAGGGAATAATCGAACAGGGGCTTGTTCTCGGTCTCGCTCGAGAAAATGAGATCATGTTCGGTTTGGCCCAGGCTGGTGTGGAGGCGGGTGCCCAGGAAGTTGGAAATGGGCAGGGTCTCCTTGGTCTCGAAGCCCGAGACCAGCGCGCCGGGATAGACCGGCCCGCGCAGCAGGTAGAGCCCCAGGTTCTTGACATCCGGATTGTAATTGTACGGGAAGAAACCGAAGGTCGCGGAAAACAGCGAGTGATCGCGATCTTTCCCCTCGTATCCGGTGGAGTAGGTGAAGTTGGCCTGGGTGATGTAGGTCGCGATGCTGACGCGCAAAAGGCGCGCGTTCTGGGTGTTGCCCTGCATGGGATGTTCTTGCCCCGCGCCTATTCCCAATGCGCCGGACCAATGTTCGTCCACCAGCATGTTGGCGGTTATCTGCGTGGCCGCGGTCTGCATCCAATTGTGGTTGAAGTTGAAGCGAAGCGTATCGGTGGCGTTCCCGATCATGCCGGTCTGCACCCATCCGAATCCCTGGATGGCGATTTCGGGCTTGCCCGCGGCGGCCGCGGCGCATAGGCAGAGCGCGCCCACCGCCCTCGCCATCCATCTCTTACGGGAAGCGAATGTCCTATTTTCCATCATATCCAATCCCATCCGCATCAGAAGAAGAACGCGAGTTTGCCCATGACGTACCAGTCCTTCCAGGAGGCGAAGGTCTCGTCATAGGTGGGGAACCAGGGCTGTTGCGAGCCGATGCGCAAATGGTCGCTGGCGGCCTGGGCGCTGATCTTGACGTGCCCGGAGAGGACCTTGGACGCGTATAAGGACCATTTCCAGTTGTCCGCCTTAACGTCGTAGGGGACGGAACCGGAATCGGTGCGGTTCCAATTCGCCGAGCGGGGGATGGGGCTGGAGAACTCCATCAGCTTGGCGTAGTCGGGCATATACGGGGAATCGAAATACTCCACCTCCAAGGCCAGATCATCCAGCAGCCTGAAAGAGGGGAGATTGATCCCGAACATCACCGGGATGCGTTCGCTCATCTTCTTATAGATGATCTCATAGCTCTTGACCCCGATGATGGCGGCCTCTCCGTAGATCTTGAGCTCCTGCGGGCCGAAACTCCCTTCCATACCGCCCAATAGTTCCTTGGGATCGAATGCGAAGCGCGCCATGAGCTTGATGCCCTGGTGCGAGTACCATTCCCGCGCGATGGCCAGGCTATCGTCCGGAGTCTTGCGCGCGGCCAGGGGGATGATGCTGGTGTCTTTGTCGAGGGCGTAGATGCGGTCCAGGGGATCGGGATCCCCGCCCTTCTGGAACAAGGTGGGGTCGAAATCCTTTTCCGAAGGCGAGGTCGCGGCGGAACGCGCGGGAAGCAGGTGGTAAAAGTTGACGCCGGCCCCCAGGTCCAGCACTTTACCGGCCTTATAGGTGCCCACGTAAATCAGCGAGAAGTCGTATTTGGGCTTAAGATCGGTTTCGCTCACCATCAGCAAGTCCTGGGTGAAGGATTCGCCGAGGCAGTTGCGCAGGTGCGCGCCCAGCATATTCGCGGACTGCACCATCTCCTTGGTCTCGAATCCCGATTCCAGCACTTGCGGATATACGGCGCCGCGGATAAGGTAAAGCCCCAGATTCTTGATGTTGTCGTCGTACTTGTACGCGAACAAGCCCGTGGTCAGTTCGAGAGGCGACCGTTGACCCGTCGCCACCGAGTTCCAGGTTAGGCTGGCCATGTTCACGAAGGCGAAATTGCCGAGCTTGACCCCCTTGAGATCGCCCATGTCGCGCGTGCCCACGGGGTTGTGGGCTTTGATCGCGCCCACGCCCAGGGAGCCGTCCAACTTGGGGTTGAACTGGAATTCCATGTTGAAGAGGGCGCCCGTGTTTTCGATGTAGTTGCCGGTATAGTCGTTACGGCTGGTGATGGTATCGGTGGTGGCGATGATGCTCCCGGCCGACATCCAGCCCGCGCCATGGAAATCGATGGGGAAGTCGTTGCTGAACTGGGCCAGGGCCGGAATCTGGGCCAAGGGAAGCGCCAGGGCGATGCACAGGGCGGTCTTATGGCAGACCGGTTTGGCGATCCCTCCGGCGATCCTTCTGGCGATGGGTTTTCTCATGGTTTCGGCCTTCCGAGGCGTCAAAACGTGAATCCGATTTTGGTGGTGATGTAGTAGTCGCGCAGCTCCGTGAACGCGCTCTCGTACCGGGTGGTCGCGCCGGAGGGCGAATCCTCCCAGGGGCGATAATGGTCATTGGCGATCTGGAGGCTGATGCGCGCGTACTTCTGGATGGTCTTGGACATATACAGGGACCATTTCCAATCGTCCTTGGTCATGTGTTCCACGTCCACGTCGGAGAAGGCGATGGTGCTGTCCGTACTCAGTCGTCCCTGCGCGTCCGCCTGGCGGTCGTATTCCTGGGAGTGGTTGCTGACCGGTATCGGCGAGGTCTCCTTGACCAACTTGTAATAGTCGTCGCGGAATTCGGCCCCGTACCATTCCACTTCCAGGGCGCAGTCATCCAGGAACCCCAAGGTGGGGATGTTGAATCCCATCATGACGGGGATGCGTTCGCCGATTTTCTCGTAGACGCCGGGATAATCCTTGGTGCCTATGATGGCGGCTTCGCCGTAGAACTTCCAGTCCTTGGGACCGAAAGGACCGTTGCCGAACAGGTACTTGGGGTCGAACGAGAAGCGGGCCATTAGCTTGGTGCCCTGATGCGAGAACAATGTCGTGTCGCGGCTGGACCAGATGTAAGTGGTGTCGTCCAGCTTGGTGAAGGTGCCGTTCACGGAGTCCCGGCCCGCGGCGTTGGGCTTGAGGGTCCCATCCGCGTTGAAGGCCACGGTGTCGGTGGGCACGTAGATGTATTTCTGGCGATAGGGATGGCTCACCGAGAGGGCGCTGCGGTTGTCCTTCATGAATGAGGGATCGGTAAGGTTGGTGAGCTCCGGTTTCATGGGAAGCAGGCGGTAGAAATCGACGCCGATGCCCAGGGTGAAAAAGTCCTTCTTCTCGTATTGGGCCAAATAGGCCAGGGAGAAATCGAATTGCGGCGGCAGGTCGGTTTCGCTTTTGAGGATGAGATCCTGGGTGAAATTCCCGAGTACGGATTTGAGATTCAGGCCCAGGGTGTTGGCGATGCTGGGATCGAACTGATTGGACTCGAAGCCGGACATGAGGATTCCGGGATAGACCGGGCCGCGCAGGAGGTATCCGCCGAGGTTGCGGACGTCGGGGTTATAGACTAAGGGGAAGAGGCCGAAGGTGCCCTTGAGGGTCGGCGCGGCCTTGTCGCCAAGGGTATACGCGAATTTGGCTTGGGTGATGTACACCTTGAAACCGGTTTCACTCTTGCGCTGGGCCGAATTGAAAATGCCGCCCTGCGGATCCTGCGTCTCGTATCCCCCCAGGCCCATGGCCCCGTCCCAATGCTCGCCGATGTCGGCCAACACGGTGAATTGCGCGCCCGGTCGGTGGATGAAATTGTCGTTGTAGTTGTATTGGCTTACCAGGGTATCGCTGCTGTGCATCACCCGGCCGAACTGGTACCAGCCTTTGCCGCTGAGCTTGAGGCTTAGCCCGCCCCCGGAGGCTACCGCAACCGCGTCCCCCGCTTGGGCGGTGTCGGCAGCTTGAGCCGGGTTCGCATCGGCCCAGGTGGGGGTTACGGAAATGGCGGCAGCCAGCATGCCGCCGGCCAGCGTGGCGGCGGCGCAAATGGGTTTCCGAGGCCTTGCTGCCCTCATGGATCGACTTCCTTTTTTAAAATCAGGTAGGGCGCCGCGTTCCCGCGGCGCCGTGTCCGGAAGGGCAGGCTAGAAGCGGACTGCCTTGAAGGTGCTCACGCCTGCGGCGGTGGCGAGCTCCACGAAATACACGCCCTTTTCCAATCCGGCGAAAGACTCGGAAACGGGGCCGCTAAGGCCGCTGCGCGTCGCGATCGCCCGGCCATGCAGATCGCATAGCGAAAGGCGGAACGCGCTGGCGACTGCGCCGGTCACCATGAGGTTTCCCGCGCCGCCGCTCTGCCAGGTGAGCTGCAGGGATTTCCCGCTCTTGGCCTGTTGCGCGCCGATGGCAACGGTGGGCTTGCAAATCGGCTTCTGGGTGCCGGGTTCCAGTTCGCGTACTTGCATCTTGGAATACTTATTGGGGCCGCCCTTCCAGTCGCCGGTGCCGGCGTGGATCTGGAGGCCGATGTAGCCGGTCTCCGTGATCACGCTCTGGGCCGTGGTCTGGTAATTGGTGATGGGATGCAGGGAGTCGCCCATGAAGGCGGTAATGAGGCCGGGATTATTGATCACGCGGGTCTGCATGAAATTGTAGCCGTCCGCGTCCCAGATCTTGGGCCAATCGGCCATGTTCCATTTGGCCAGGCGGGCGTCGACCTTGGTCTCCGAAGCCAGGCTGTAATAATCCTGGGAAGGACCGTTGAGGCCCTCGGGCCAGATGCCGCCCATGGTGCCGCCCGGCTGGTAGTCCAGCATGACCTGCCATGCCTGGCCCTTGCCGTTGGAGCGCAGGAAGATGCCGCCGTCATTTTCCCAGCCCGGGAAATAGGTGACGCGGAAATCCACGTCCTTGTATTTGCGCATGGTGTAGAGAAGGCCGCCGTTGCCGCCGGGATTCTGATCGGACCAGAGCACCTTCTGGCCCGCCTTGAGCTTGCCGGCCGTGACGGAAGCGGGATCTTCCGCTACCCACCAATGGCCGCCGTCGCCATGGGATGAGTTGGAGATCCACCAGTATTTTTCCGCGGTCGCCGCGGTGCCGTCGAAAATGGTGAGCCAGCCTTCGCTGTCGTACATATTGCATTCCTGGCCGGGATCGGCCAGCGGCTCGCGCTTGAAATCGGCATGGGCCAGGGACGCCAGGGCGGCAAAGGCTACGACGGACGAAATTCCACGATGGAACATCGGATACTCCCCCTTCAAAGTTTCGCTAATGCGGGGCTACGCCACCCGGCGATGCCCCAACCCCACGGCTAGAAGTTATCGCGGCGCAATTTTTTTCCCCGCCGCGAACACGGAAAACCGCGGGCCGTTTTGGCCCCACGACTTTTGGGCCCCATGTCCTTGACGTCGGGTAACACCCTCGTTACGCATGGGATTCCGCGTTCCGCTCGTCATTGCGGGGGGAGCGGGGCCAAGCGGGCCCCGGACCCGGGGGGAATCGCATAGGCTTGGGGGATTTGCGTCCCTAATATGGAAGCGTGGGGAAGGCTTCCGGGTAGGGGGGCCGCAATGCCTTTTATAGGAGGGGAACATCATGCCGCGCATTACGGGGCGTACGCCCGCTTTCGTTTCTTCGGTCCTGGCCGCCGCGTTCATATCCGTGATACCGGCCACCGCCCAACTCAATCATGGCTGCCCCGCGCTGGGCGCCAACGACTTCAAGATGACGACCGTCATCGCGCGCTCCACCGGGATCGATGAGCCCATCAAGATGGCCCTGGATGCCGATGCGCAGGGCAATGTGGACATCTATTTCGTGGAGCGCATGGGAGGCGTCAAGAAATATTCCGGCGCCACCAAGGCGGTGACCCAGCTCGCCACCATCCCCATCTGGAACGGATATGAAGACGGCCTTACCGGCATCGCCCTCGATCCCGGTTTCAAAACCAACGGGTGGATGTATCTGTACTGGGGCAAGGGCACCTCGGAGAAATTGTACGCGTTCCGCGTCTCGCGGTTTACCCTGAAGGATGGCAAGCTGGACATGGCTTCGGAGAAAGCCGTACTGGAGATCCCCGCCAACGGCACCAAGATGCATACCGGCGGCGCCATGACCTTCGACGGGGCGGGGGATTTGTGGATCACCACCGGCGAGAACCAGGCCGGCGAGGTGGGTACTTCCAATACCAACGATCTACGCGGGAAGGTTTTGCGCATCCATCCCACCCCGGAAGGATCGTATACGGTACCGGCGGGCAATCTGTTCGCGCCGGGAACGGCCAAGACCAAGCCCGAGATTTACGTGATGGGCGCTCGCAATCCGTACTCGATAAGCCTGGACGTGAAGCGCCACGCGGTCACCTGGGGCGATATCGGTCCCGACGGCCAGGGTATCACCGAGGAATACAACTACACCCAGGTCCCGGGGAATTTCGGTTATCCGTACTTCGCGGGCAACAACATCAAGCTCACCGGAACAGGTACCGCCGATCAGCCTATCAACGCCAACGGGCAGAACACGGGCCTAACCAACCTCCCCAAGGCCATTCCGGCCATGGTCAGCTATAAGCAGGAAGCCGCCGTCACCGGCCCCATCTATTACTACGACGGCCATCTTAAGTCGGACGTGAAGATGCCGCCCCACTTCGATGGGCTTTGGTTCGTCACCGATTTCCAGACCGGGACCATGGATACCGTGCGCATGAACCCCGCGGGAACGGCGGTCGTGGCCCAGGGCCGGGTCTTCCCGACCTTCAAGGTCGATCGACCCATCGACATGAAGATGGGCCCGGACGGGGCCCTGTACGTGATCCAATATGCCGGCTGGTTCAATGCGGGCACCACCACCGGTATCCTGCGCATCGACTACTCGGGTACCTGTCGCCCGGAACTCCCCACCGCCGTGGTCCCGTCCCTGATGCGGAATCCGGGATTCCGGAGCATGGGCATGTCGATTGACATTACGGCTCCCGGCCATCATGCCTTGCGCGTTTCCGACCTGCGCGGGCGATGCCTGGCCGATTTCGGCGGCGAAGGCGCGCACCGCTATGATCTCGCGGCCGTCCTCGCCCATCGCGGCGGGACCTATCTGGTCCGCCTCGAGACTTCCCGCGGCACCGAGTCGCGCCGCGTGGTACTCGCCGAATAACGTGAAAATCCCGGTTACGGCTTCCCGCAGGCCGTAACCTGCATGTTAAGCCCGCCGCCAGCTTCTGGCAGGCCGATCGGCGCAGCCGGCCGGTTACGCGGCAAAACCCGTAATCATCGCTTTACCTCGACTGTCGGGGGGCCGCGTCACCCCGCCCCGCGCGAATAGTTTCCATGCATCAATCGGAGGCAAGGAACCATGCGCAGCATCATCTTCATTTCGTTATTGGCCGGGGCCGTATTCGCGACCCCCAAGGCCGGGCACCATAAGAAGGATCCCTGGAAGTACGCCGGCGAGGACCATGGCGTGCGCTTCTTCTTCCAGGCCGCCCCCAAGGGCGCCATCCGCATCAAGATCGAGAACAGCATGGACGCCCAGGTGGACGTGATGTTCCGGGTCATGGATACGGATTGGAAGAAGAGTTTCGTGAATTCCCTGGCGCCGCACTCCGCGGATTCCACCATCAGCTACCGGCCCGTGGATGCCATGGGCGGCCGTGACGCGGTGCGCTACCCGTATTTCGACCAAGTGTATCTGGAGAGCGTCGACGGCGCCGCCAGCGCAGTGCCGGTCTTCGTCAGCGACGCAGATCCCGGCCGTACCTGATCCGGGGTCGTTCCCTTAGGCCTTCAGGGTCCCGAGCGGGGCGTTAGCCGCCCGTTCCCGTTGCGGTAAACGTCCTTCCGGCCGGGTTCGCGTATACGCCACGCGCTTCCGGAAATACCGGAGACGGCGCCGCGGGCCTTTACCCGGGCCCGCGGCGATACCGACAGCGCTTTGCGGTTGGCCTCCAGGGGTATCTTTACGGTTACCCCCTTGGGCACGGCCAGGGCCAATTCCAATATCCCATCGGCCGCGGTACCCGTGGAAGCGAATTCAAGTTCCACCGAAACCGGCATCCCCGGAGCGGCCAGTACCGGATAGGCCGGCGCCGCCTTGATGGCGAACCCCGTCCCCGTTACCGTCGCGCCGCTGATCAAAACCCCCTGGGTTCCCCCGCTGTGCTTGATTTCGAGAACCCTCGAGCCTTTCTGTCCCGTGGCGATCATCCCCAGGTTGAAGGGCGTTTCCGCCGCCGCCACCTGACCCACGCTCAATGCCGCGCCGGAGGGGGCGGTCGAATCGCCCAGGAAGAAAACCTCCATGGTATTCAAGGTCGGTGAACCTCCCGATCCGCCCGAACCCGAAGCCAGGTAAATGCCTCCGTTATTCAGCACCCCGCCCAGCACCTGACGCCCCGTATTCAAGGGGGCCAACGCGCGCCATGCGTTCGTCACCGTGTTCAGCGCATGGGTTTCCTTATGGGCCAGGCTCCCGTTCACCAGGCTCCCGCCCCCGGCCACGATGATCTCGTCACCGAGGGTGGTATTGACCGTGCCGCTGCGGAGCAGGGGATGGTTGCTGGCAGCGGGCAAGGTGCTCCAGGACGCCTTCGCGATGTCGTACACATCCACCTTTTCCAGATCGAAGAATATGTCCTGTACGTTGTTCACCTTGTAGCTGGAGCGACGGCCACCCAAGGCATACAGGCGCCCGTTGGCGATAGCGGTCTGGAAATGATCCCGTTCGCGCGGCGCGTCCGCCAGGGCCTTCCAGGCTCCCGTGGCCGGATCGTATTCATCAAGGTAGGGGACCCAGCCGGAGGAATGCCCGTCCTTGATGCCGAGCGCCACGTAGATTTTCCCGTTCGCGAAGGCGACCCCGGCCGATCCCCGCAAGCGCTCCTGGGGAATGGTCATACCCTTGATCCAGGTATCCGTGAGCGGATCGAAGATGTACATGTTGGGAACGGGAACCTCGTGCGGGTAGGCCCCGTTAAGGGCACAGACCACGTATACCAGACCATGCAAGGAAAGCGCCTGGAAATGGTTAAGCTCCACGGGAGTCTTGCCCAGATCCTTCCAGGCCTTGCCGGCGGGATTGTATTCCTGCACGGGCGAAACGCCGCGACCGCCCAGCAGGTAGAACTTGCCGCCGGCCTGGGCGAAGGAACATTCCTCCCGGGGGACGGGAGCGTTGCTTTGGGCCACATAGGACCACTTGCCGGCCTGGGCGGCCGATGGCGAGGCGGCCGCCAACAAGGCGGCCAGCACGAAGGATATGCGAACGATCATGGTTCTCCCGCGTCCCACCGGAGGGGAAGGTATAAAATCAGGGCCGCGTTTTGGCCGCGGGCCCGCGGCCATCCGCGGTGAAAAAACGGCCGTTCCCGGAACCCGCTGGCCATGCGAAGCCCATGCGAGCGTTAAAACCGCCGGGGCGCGCGGATCCGGCCGCAATCGGTCTTGAGAGCGTGGAGGCGGTGCCTTCCTTGCCGTATACCTCGAGTTCCATGATGGAGAAGCCGAACTCGAACATCCGCTTGTAGCAGCGGACGCGCAGGTAACGCAGCGGTGACGGGGGCAGCTTCAGGAAACTGAGGCACATGTCCACCGGCCGGGGCTGGTAGGTGAGGGTGGTATCGGTGAGCAGGGTTTTCCAGCCCTCGTCGGAATAGGAAGGGGTATCGGCGGGCTTGTCCCAGGCCTGGATGTCATAGCGTTTTGCGCCGGAGTGCTCCCAGTAGATGGCCACGGAATCGACGGAATATTCCCGTCCCAGGTCCACGAAAATCCAGGCCGAATCCTTGTTCTTGTCGGTGCCGTAATTACTGCCCCAGCGCGAGCCCTGCGACTTGGGACCGTCCACGGCCTTATCGGGAGTGAGCTTGCCTTCCACGCTCGAGGCTTTGCAAACCTTGTTCATGGCGAGGTTGGTCCGCGCAGGGGCTTGCGCCAAACCGGTGGCTGCCGTGCAGAGCAGCAAGGCCAGGGCTTGGGCGGCGGGAAAACGGATGGGGAAGAGAGGGACCGCGCGCCGGGGGCGGCGGTCCGTACCGATGGTCATGGCCATAGCGGGCTTAGGGGACGGCGATCAGGCTCGACTGGCGCCCGGTCTTGCCGTAAACGCTTACCGAGTACACGGTTCCCGAATGCAGATTGTCGAATGTATAACCCTGGGTGCCCGTACCCGAGCGGCTTGCGACGCGCTTGCCGGAAAGGGTGGCGAGCTCCACGCGATGCGACCCGCGGTTGGGGGTTTCCACCCGGATGGAACCCGCGAAACCCCTGATGGTGGGGGTCAGCAGGTTGGGGTTCGCGTCCTTCTTGATGCTGGAGGTTCCGCAATCCATCGGATCCTTGGGGTTCTGAATCGCGCAATTCGAAGTCCACTGCAAAGCGCGTACGAGCAGCTTCTTGGTGAACTCGTTCTTCTTGAAAATGTTGTCGCTATGGCCCATGGCGTAGTACAGGGTACGACCGCCGCCTGCGGGTTCCTTGACCCACACCACGGGATGATCCGAAGCGGTGGTTCCGCTCATCTTCACGCAGCCGGGGCAGCTGTTTTCATCGAGGGTATACAGGACATGGATGTTCAGCGCGTTACGGGGGTTGGTCTTGTAGGCATACCATTCCTCATCGAAGGAGATGGTGTCGACCATTCCCTTGGTGACGGGATGGTTCTTGGCATACGGGGCCGGATCCTTATCCAGATGCGCGATGCCGCCGCCATGGGAGCTGAGCTCACCACCCAGGTAGGTGGTGTAATCCGGGAACGAGCCCTTGGTATCGCCGGAACCGTGGAAGCCGACGTACCCGTGCTTCTCCATGAATCCGAGCAGGGCCGCGCGTTGATCCGTGTTCAGGAGCTTGCCCAACTCGGTGGAGTTGTTGATGAGCACCACGGTGTACTGGGCCAGGTTGGCGGCGGTCATTACCGTCGCCACTTCCGCCTTGACCAATTCGAAGTTCATGGCGATGGCGAGGGAATCCAGCAGAGCGTTGGCCGGCGTGCGGCTTCCGTGCGCGAATCCGCCTACGGCCCAGAAGTCGAGCACCTTGGGTTTGGCTTGGGCGAAACCCTCGCCGCACAGCACCGCGGCCGTGAGGCCGAGTACCGTGCTGAAGCGCGCGAAGCGGCGCGCGGTCGAAGTTTTGTTGTCGCTCTTGTTCATGTATCCCCCGATGAAGGTGATGAGTATATCGGGAAGGTATCACGCGCTTCCGCGCCGATATCGGGGGAACGCCCGCGTTTCGGGGCCAATGCGACCCCGCATCACCCGTAGCAGGCGTGAGACGGTAACGGCATCGCGTCCGCGCAATAATACGGAACTGCGCCGCGAAGAAACGCGCGTGGCTTGGAGGTTGCGCGCGCGAATGCGCGGCATGTGAGGATGATCCTATCATAGCGGAAAGGATCATGACGCGCTTCGTTTAGGCGGACGCCCGCTATCCCGGGTTCGCGATCTTGGCGGAAGGTTGGAGCTAGTTGGACGCATTCGCAGGGCGGCGGTTTTGCCCCCGCGGGCCCCGCGATATCCCGATCGCGATTGGGGTTCTTGCGGTATCGGGGATAATTGGGATGAATCGTTTCGGGCCCATACAATGCCTCCGCGGAAATGGCGGCCCCGGCACCGCGTTTACCCGTTGTTTTCCGGAATCCGTTCCGTAGTTTGCCCCGGCTTTCGAAAGCCGTTCCTTTCCTCCGAATTGACCGGTTTGCGACATCGGGAACCCCTCTGCCAGGCCCTAAAATCACGGGTATCTCGCGATTTCCAGAAAGGGTTCCGGTTCGGTGGCATTAGTCTCCTTAAGGCGAGGGCGCCTATACATACGCGGCCTCCAACGGCATCGCCCATTTCAAGTTCGTGAACACGGTGACCACTTTCAACCCGGCCTTCCGCTTCTTGTCGTGGACCCAGGGCAACCTGCCCGATGTGGTTCTGCTCGACAACCAGGTGCTGGTCAGGGGATACGGCTAGGACCACCGAATGCGAATTCGAGAACCTGGGATACCACGTATGGCGCCGCGCGGCCCCCGGCGAAGCCAAGCTCGCCAAGGGCCAGGCTGCGGACTCTTCCGGTAACGCGCCGGATACCCTGGCCTCCCTCTCCCTGAGCGAGACCGAGATGCGCGCGCTGGGTTACGAGCGCGTCAACGCGAGGCTCATTCCAGGGGCCCCCAACGGATCCTCTGCCACCACGCGGGATTATGCTTTCATCGATCGTTCCGCCGCCTTCGGGGTGGCCTACGAGTATCTGCTGGAGTCGGTGGATTTCAACGGCGGCAAGTCCCAATACGGTCCGCGCTTGGCGCGCCCGGGCACGCCTTTGGCGACCGAGCTGCAATCCAATTATCCCAACCCGTTCAATCCCATCACCACCTTGCGGTTCTCACTCAAGGAGAAGCTGAAGGTGACCCTGCTGGTGTACGATTCCCGAGGACGCCTGGTGCGCAGCCTGGCGCGCGGCGACAAGACCTTGTTGCCGGGCAAATACCGGCTGGTGTGGGATGCCCGGGACGATCGCGGCATGGAGGTGCCCTCCGGGCAGTATTTCTACCGCTTCACGGCGGGCCGTTACGTGAAGACGCGGAAAATGATCCTGGTGAAATAAGGTCTCTCTCGAGCGTCGCTACCGGTTAGAGCAGGGGCAGCATCCGTTCGACCGCGCCTTGCGGGGTTTCCACCCGCGCATGGTACAGGCCGCGGGGCAAGCCGTGCCGCGCGCGCAGGTCCGCGAAAGCGTAGTTGGCGGCACCCGCCGAGGCGTAGCGGAAGCGCAGGCGTCCTCCCGCATCGTATAGGCTCAGGATATGCGGACCTGCCCCGGGAACTTCCAAGGCGGAGGCAGTGACCCGCGCATCCGGGGCCGCGGCGTGAGCGACCACGGGCCGTGCGGCCACGGCTACATGGCAATTGCCCACGTAATCGATGCGCGTGATGCCGGGATTGATGGTGGTATAGAACCCGTCGTAGTTGAGCACGTACAAGGCCCCATCGGGACCGTATTTGGCCTCCACCGCGCTGCGCTGCTTGAGCGCGGAGAGTATCCCGTTATCCACCCGTTGGGTTTTCGCGACCTTAACCGCCACGGTGTCCAGGGTATGGATATGCGCCTGATTGCTCTGGAAGCTCATGGTGAACCAGCTGAGATGGAGATGGGGCGGGAACTTGATGGGCGAGTCCAGGGACTTGTCGAACACGTAAATGGGCCCGGAGATGGCCACGTTGACCAGGTTGTTGATCATGCCCGGCGTCGCGGGAGGCAGCACGGAAACCCCGTTGTTGAAGGGCGAATCGTTGCTGGGCGCGTTCACGTCCTTGCCGTGGTTGCAGGTGGGGATGTTGTTGTTGTGGAAATACGGGTACCCGGCGAAGACGGGATGCGAGACCAGATTGAATTCGTCGTTGCTACTGCTGTAATTCACCTCGCCCCAGGCCAGCCAGCGCTTTACGGGATGGATGCCGAAGGAATAATTGCTGCGGTTGCCTTTCACGTAGATCTCCGGCAACACCTTCACGGGATTGCGGTATTCGGCTGCCAAAGCGGTCTTGCCCTGCTTGTCGAATTCCCCGGCCCAGTACTCGCCGAAGTTGCCCGAAGGGATGCGATAACCCTTTTCGCTGCTGTCCGGGTGGATGCGCAGGATGCCGCCGCGCATATTTGCCGTGTTGGAAGGGCCCCATTCGCCGCTGGTGGTGCTGTCGGTCTTGGAGAGCACGTTGTTTCCCGCGCTGCAGGCCGCCGTATCCAGGTCCGGGCTGTTGTTGCCGATTGTCAGCCACATATCGCCGTACGCGTCGAATTGCATGGGGCCGCCGCTATGCCAGCTGTCCGACTTGGAAGCCAGGATCTCTATCAGCTTTTTCTCGCTGGCCATGTCCAGGGTATTGTCCGGCTTGACCGTGATGCGCACCAGCCGCAGGATGCGGTTCTGGCCGATTTTCTGGTTGGGCGAGTACCACAGGTAGATCCATTTGTTCTTGTCGAAGTCGGGATTCAGGGCGATGCCCATCAGGCCGTTGTCGCCGGCTCCCAAAACGTTGATGTGGCCTACATCGCTCACCTTCTTGGCCGCGCCATCGTAGAATTTCACTCCGCCGGTGCGTTGCACGAAATAGATGTCGACCTGGCTTACCTTGCCGGCCGCTTTCACGGTATGGAAATCGAATTGCACCGGCTCTTCGATGGTTTCATCTCCGGCGAGAGCGGAGGTGCCGTGGCGATTGAAAAGTTCCGTTGCCTTGAAGTCGGCGGCCTTGAGATCGTCGCAGCCCGGGTAGGTGAATTGGGCGCGCACAATGGCGGGAGAGAAGGCGAGCGCGCAGGCGGAAACGGCGGTGAGCAAGGAAAAGGAAAACGGTTTCATGTTGGCGGACTCCCGGGCGGGCCGCCCATTCCCCATGGCGACCGCTTCGGCAAAGGTATCGAAGGGCGCGCGGGAAGGCTTCGGAAGGCGCGTAAACTCCCCGCTGACGGCCGATTAAGCGTTTCCCCTGGGTAAACGGATTGGCGGGCTGGGAAATACCCATGGGACCGGAAACGGCGGAAGCCAATAAACCCAAATGGGGCCGGCTTGGAAGAAGGCTACCCCCGGGCTTAGCTTGGCACCCGGAGGCGGTTATGCATACAGGTTTCCCAAGCATTCGGGCATGGACATTGGCCCTCGTAGGGTGCACGGGCTTCGCTGCCGCTGCCGAGGACTATGGCCAGTGGTCATATTCCCGGGTGCTGCATCTGGACGGAACGGCCCTGGAACAGGATCTCGCGGGTTACCCCCTGCTGGTGCGTTTCGGAACGGACGCGGCTGAGTACTTGGCCAAGGCCAACCCGGACGGCTCCGATTTGCGCTTCTCCCTTGCTGACGGAACCCACCTGGCTTACCAGTTGGACTCGTGGGACCCGGCCGCGGGAGGCGTGGTCTGGGTGCGCCTGCCTCTGGTCAAAGCCGGCGTGGCCAACCAGGTGCGCGTCCATTGCGGTAAGCCCGGCGCGCCCGACAGTTCCAATGGCCCCGCCGTGTTCCGGGCCTCGGAAGGCTTCCAGGGGGTTTGGCACATGGACCCTTCTTTGCGAGATGCCGGCCCCAACGGCATCCTGGCCGTGGACAGCGGTACGACCTCGGCGCCCATGGGCGCCATAGGCGCAGCCCGCCTATTCACCAACCCGGAAGCCTACGCGACCAAAGGGGACTACTTGACTTTGGGGAATCCCGCCGCGCTCAATATCACCGGAGTACTGACCCTGGAGGCCTGGGTGCGCTGGACGCGGCGCGATGGCCATCGCATCGTCATCTGCCATGGCTCCGCTCCGGGCTCCGCCTTCGAAACCGTCCTGCGCATCGGGGAGACCCGTGACTACCGCGCCGGCGTGTGGACCGGTTCCTCCCATTATGCGGCCCTCGAGGCTCCCGCCGCCGACAGCAACGCCTGGGTTCACCTGGCCGGGGTTTATACGGGAACCCGTTGGCTGCTGTTCCGGAACGGCGCCCAGTTCGCGACCACGGTCGCCGACACCAATGGAGCCAAAGCGTCGCCTGGCGCCTGGCGCATCGGAGCCGAATACGCCGGGGGCGTAACGCGTTTCTTCGACGGGATGCTCGATGAGGTGCGCATCGCCAACTCCGCCCGCGGCGCCGATTGGTTCAAAATGGAATACGCGACCCAGCGAGCGGGTCAAACGGCGATAAAATGGGAAGCGACCAGCGGATTGCGGGCGGACCGCATCGCCCCGCTGGTCCGACGCGAGAGAATCCGCATCGAGGCCGGAGTCGTCCGCATCCCGGGGAATGACCAGGAAAAAGGGTCGGATGCGGCGGGGCGGGCCTGGCCGCTTCCGCAGCCGAAGTGACCGCGGGATCTTCCGGCGGCTAGGGCCCTCTCTGCCCCGGATACATGAAGGCCTTCAACCCGGTCCGCCATTGCCCCATGAGCCCGTTAAGCTCTTTCAACTTGGCGGGATTGGTCGTGGCCAGATCCTTGGCCTCGCCCGGATCATCCTTCAGGTTGTAAAGCTCTTGCTTACCCTCGACGAAGAATTGGATCAACTTCCAGTTGCCCTGGCGCATGGCTCCCGCCGAAGGCGCGTTGTGGCCGCCGGGTTTCGCCAGGGGATAATGCCAGTATAGGTTGCGCGCCGGCATGGGCGCCTTCGCGTCCTTCAATTGGGGAAAGAAGGAAGCCCCGTCGAAAACCTGTTTGGGATCCCGCGCGGTTTTGCCCGCTTCCAGCAGGGTCGGGTACATGTCGGCGGTGATTACCGGCGCGTCGCATACCGCATTGGCCGGGATGACGCCTTTCCATTGCGCCAGCAGCGGTTCGCGGATGCCGCCTTCGTACAGCCAGGCCTTGCCTTCGCGCAGCGGCCCATTATCGCCCACGTCCAGCACGCCGCCATTGTCGCTGTTGAAGATCACCAAGGTATTGGAATCGAGCCCCAAGGCCTTCAAGGTATCCAGGATCATGCCCACGCCTTGGTCGACCGATTCCACCATGGCGGCCATCTTGGGAGTGTTGGTGGTTGCGTTCGCCCCGGGCTTGGCCGCGTACTTGGCGACCAGGGCGGGCTTGCCATCCAGCCCTTCATGCACGGCCATGTGGGCCAGGTACAGGAAGAAAGTCTCGTCCTTGTGACGCGCGATGTAGTCGACGGCCTGGGCGTTGAAGCGGTCGACCTGGTATTCCGAATCCGGCAGGATTTTCTTGAGGGCCGGATTCCAGAAGTACGGGAACCAATAATCCCCGCCCCCGATATACGTTTCTTCCGTCGAGATCACTTCCTGGAAGCCATGTTTGTCTGGCCCGATTTCGATTTGGCCTTCGCTGGCGTAGCCGGTCAGATGCCATTTGCCGATCATGCCCGTCTTATAGCCCGCGTCCCGCAAGCGTTCCGCCATGGTCACATGCGCGGTGTCCAGATGGATCGGTGTCTTGGCGGGCAGGAAATCCAGGATGCCGACGCGGGCAGGATATTGTCCGGTCATCAGGGAACCGCGCGTGGGCGAGCACACCGGGGCCGATGCATACGCGTTGGTGAAACGGACGCCTTGGGAAGCCAGGCGGTTGAGGTTGGGGGTTTCCGTGAAGGTGTTGCCGTACGTGTTCAACTCGTGCCAGCCGAGGTCATCGGCCATGATGTAGACGATGTTGGGCTTGGAAACCTTCAGGTTACCCATCTCGGCGCTGTAGCCGGCGATAGCGATTTTGCGATCGGGATATTCGGCGCAGGCAATGAGGACGGTGTCGCCGGAGGGGGCGGCAGCGGCCGATTTGGCGGCTGCCCCTCCCTCTGAAGCCCCCTCGCTTGCCGTCGGGCTAATTCGATAGGCGGATTGGAAGATTGGGACGGAGGAGAATCCGGGGACCCAGGAGCGGCCCAAGGCATCGATGCCTGTCTCTCCAGAAGGGCTGATGGCAGCAGCGGAGCGAATAAGCAGTCCGCGCAAACCCGTAGTGCCCGAGATCAGAAATGCGCCGTCCGAACCCGTGGACCCGGTCAAGGCCGGTTCATGAGCCAGGGTGATCCGGCATCCCGCGACCGGTGCGCCCCCCTTGTTGATGACCTTTCCCCCGATGCGCACGTCGGTCGCATAGGCGAACAGGGGCGCCAACGTAAGCGCCATAGCCAGATTGTGCTTCATCGAATCGCTCCGGAACCGGACAGTCCGGATCCGGGAACCTTGCCGGCGAGATCCGTAGGCCGACTTCCCGCCCGGCGGTACAGCCAACGGTTCCCTTGCAGGAAGGCGGCCTTGGGCGCGATGGTAACGTTACGCGCGGCCAGGGCGGGGACGGCGGTGGGCTTCCCCGGGAGCGCGCCCTTCCAGCCTTCCGCCAGTAGGGAAGCGAGCGAGTCGCTCAGGTCTTTATTGGCGCCTTGGAAAACCAGGTTGGTCCATTCATTGGCATCGGCGGTTTCGTCATACGCCTCCCGCCCGAAATCCTTCCAATCCATGAAGCGATAACGATCGGTTCGCATCCCGTAGGCCATGAACTCGGTTTTGATTACCGAAGAGGTGAAGAAATCCTCGTTGGGGACCTTGTTCACCTGGGTGAAGGCGGCCGTCTTCCATGCCTTGGCGGGATTGTCCAGCAAAGGGACGAAGCTCAAGCCTTCCATGCCCGGGGGCTTGGGCAATCCGCATACTTCCGCCAGGGTAGGGTAGATATCCACCAGTTCCACGAAGCCATTGGCGTGTTTGCCTTTGGCCTTGCCCGGCGCGGAGACGATCAAGGGCACCCGCGAGGTCGGCTCGAACAAGGTGGTCTTATAGCAGCCGCCCTGATGCTCGCCCAGCAGGAAACCGTGGTCGCTCTGGAACACGATGACGGTGTTCTTGCGCAGATCCAGGCTGTCCAGGATATGCATCAGGTATCCCACCTGGGCATCCATGAAGCTGACGGCGGCGTAACGCGCCTGCAGCACGTGCCTCCATTCATCCTGCGTCAAAAGGCTCTCGCGCAGGAAAAAGGCGGGCTTGGGGATGTCCATCAGATCGTCGGTGATTTGCGGGCGCAGCGTGATCCCGGAGAGCGGATGCATGTCGAAATATTTCTTGGGCGCTATGCAAGGCGTATGCGGCTTGTGGAAGCCCGCCGCCAGGAAGAAGGGCTTGGCGCGCTTCACCTTCATCAATTCGCCGATGCGCCGGGCGGTGGCCCCGTCCTGGGTTTCTGAATCGACGAGGGAAGTGGCTTCCCAGGCCATGCTGTGGATCATCTCGGCCGGGTGCACGGGGTTGTCGGGATCAGGTTCCCCCTTGGAGGGTTGATAGGTGTCCCATGTCAGCGCGCCGGCGAAGGACTCATGCGCGATCTTGCCCGCCCCTCCGGTGAAGTAGCCCTGGTTGCGGAAGTACTCGGGCAGGAAAACGAAATCGGCGCCGAGGAATTTCCGCGGGTTGGTGGAGTTGTTCCAGATGCGCGTGGTATCCGGGCGCTTGCCGCTCAGGAAACTGGTGCGCGAAGGGTTGCAGAGCGTGTATTGGGCATAAGCCCGATCGAAGCGGATTCCCGACGCGGCCAAAGCGTCGATGTTGGGTGTAATGGCCGACTTGTCGCCGTAGCAGCCTACATCCATGTTCAAATCGTCCGAGATGATCCAGAGTACGTTGGGCTTGGCGGTTTGCGCCTGCACGGCCGCGGCGACGCAAGCCGCCAGTATCAGGAAGCGTGCGTACATCAGTCCACCTTAGGCGAGAGGAATTTCATGCCCGTCGCGGGATGCGCCAGCGCTGCCGGAGCGGATGCTGCGGCCTGGATGCGGGCCCCGTTGGCGCGGACCTCCTTGGCCGGAGCCGTTCCGGTTTTCCGGATCGCATCGGATAGGGGAGTCGCGGGGCGCTGGATGCCCGTCGGCGACCAAATCACGTTGGTGCGGGTGGCCCAGTTGTTCCACGACGCGCTCATGGTATTCATCAGCGTCGGGTTCAGGGCCGCCAGGTTGTGGGTCTCCGAGCGATCCGCCACCATGTCATATAGATCCCAGGGCTGGCCCTTGAGCGCCACGATTTTCCATTTCCCGTCGCGCATGGCGCGATTGCCTTCATGCTCCCAGAACAAGGGCTTGGTACGCCCCAGGGCCTTGCCCGAGAAGGCCGGCACCAGGCTTACGCCCTCCATGGGGTAGATGGAATTGCCCTTGAGGGTGGACGGGTATTGGCCGCCGCTCACCTCGGCCAGGGTGGGCATGATGTCGATGAGATGCCCCGGATGGGTTTCCCAGCGGTTGGTGTCGGTGATGACGCTTGGCCAGCTTACCAGCAGCGGCGTGGAGATGCCGCCTTCGAACTCGTAATGCTTGTACTCGCGGAAAGGCGTATTGCTGGCATTGGCCCAGCTTTGCCCGTACGATTCGGCGGGATCGGTCACGTGCTTCCCGAGGTCGGCGGCCGGCCCCCCGCCCGCCAGGCCGCCTTCCAGGTTTCCGCCGTTGTCGGAGAGGAAGAACACCAGGGTCTTCTGCCGCAGGCCATTGCGATCCAGGGCCTGCAACACGGCGCCGATGCCCTGGTCCATGGCCTCCACCTGCGCGGCGTAGATGGCCATGCGCAAATCCATTTCCGTTTGCTTGGCCGCCTTGAGCGTATCCCACACCAGGCCGTCATCGTCGGTGAGGGGCCATTTCGCATCGATCAGTCCGGAGGCCTTCTGGCGCGCGTAGCGCTCCCGGCGCAGGGCCGACCAGCCGTTCATGTATTTGCCCTTGTACCTGGCCACCAGGGAATCCGGGGCCTGCAAGGGCCAATGCGGCGCGTTATGGGCGACGTAGAGGAAGAAGGGATTGGTCTTGCCGGCCGCCACATGCCGGTCGATGTAGCCCACCGCGGTATCGCTGACGAGATAGGTGCTGTAGGTACCCTTCATGGTAGGCAGCATATCGTTGCCGTTGATCATGGCCGGCGAATCGAAATAGGATTTGGGGCCCGCCAGGGAACCGAAGAATTTTTCGAAGCCGCGTTGCATGGGCCAATCGGCCCGGTCGTTCTCGCCGTTGGAGACATGCCATTTGCCCACCATCCAGGTCGAGTACCCGGCGGTCTTGAGCATTTCGGGGAGGGTGCAGGTATGCGCATTGAGGCGGCCTTCGTAGCCGGGCCCGCGGGTGGTGAGCTCGTTGTCCGTCATGTGCCCGACGCCGGCTTCGTGGGAGTACAATCCGGTCAGCAGGGCGGCTCGGGTAGGGCAGCAGCGGCTGGTGTTGTAGAACTGGGTGAACTTGATGCCGCTCGCCGCCAGTTTGGTGAGGTTTGGGGTGTGGATTTCGCTCCCGTAGGGGGCGATGTCCGAGAAGCCCATATCGTCGGCCAGGAAGATGACGATATTGGGGGCGGCGGCGGCGCTCGCGGGTTGGGCCGAAACCGTTTTGGTAGCAGCCAGGCTTAGGCTGGAAGCGATCAGGGCCAATTTGAACGGACTGGGTTTTTGCATACCCAGAAACTAATGGCAGGGGCCTCTGGGGGCGCCCTACCATGCCCAAGTTCCGTTTTGTGGACGAAACGCGGCGGTCACCCCGGAACGCCGGTTTCGACCCCGCCCGCGGCCGCTTTCCCCTGGTGCTTCAGCGCCCCTTGCGCCCCATCGCATCCGCCCCGAAAGCGGCCAGTGGATTCAAACCATTCCAGCCCCGCAAAGCGTAGGGCGAACCGCTCCGCCGCGCGTCCGGCGCCGCGGCGATGGATACCGGCGCCGCCTTGAAGGCCCGATAGAGGATATGCGCCAGCGTGTCAAGGCCCACCGCGTTGGGATGCACGCCATCGGGCGTAAGCGCCTGATAGGGCAGGTACGGGGTATGCAGATCCAGCACCGCCAAACCCTTTTCCTTGGCCACCTGCTTGATGATGGGGATGATCTCGTCCTTGATGATGGCCCCATCGATGCCGTAGGGGTTGTTGCCGGAGGCATCCTTCCAAGCCGGAACCGGGGTGCAGAGCACGATGCGGGGATGGGTGGAAATGGTGGAAAGGGTGTCGATCATCCAGCGCAGATCGCCCGCGAATTCGGTCTTGTGGCTTCCCCAGTTCTGGGGTTTGCTGTCATTGGTTCCCAGCTTGATGGTGATGATGTTGGGCTTGAATTTGAAGACTTCCCCGAACCAGGGGCTCGCGATGTAAGGCGCGTCGCCTTTGCGCAACAGGGTCTTGCCGGAATGGCCCGCGTTGAGCATGAAATAATCCTTGCCCATAAGCATGTTGAATTTGATGGGGTATGCGTCCGGGCCGTGGCCGTTATCGGTGATTGAATTGCCTATGCAGGCCACGCGCGTGACGTTGTCCCGGTAGGCCCGGAAAATGGCCGCGGCGATGGAATCGGCGCCCGGCTTGGCGGGATCGGGATGTACGCCATCGCTGGTGATATCCGGTCCTACCAGCGGGGTATAGGTATCCGCGTAAGGTAGTTTCGTGTCGGTCGAGATCTGCTTGATCTTCGGCAGGATCTCGTTCTTGATGGTGATATCGCTGATGCCGAAAGAGTAGGAGCCGTTGCGCAACCAGGTGGGTTGCGGCGTGCAGGGAATGACCCGGGGTTTGGTGCTTAAGGTACCCAGGGTATCGATCATGGCTTCGAAGTCGGGGATGAATTCGTTCTTGTGGGCGTCCCAGTTCTGGGGTTTCGCGTCGTTACCGCCCAGGTCCACGCTTACGATGTCGGGCTTGTAGGCGAAGGTTTCCTTGAGTCGGCCGTTGGTCCAATAGGGAACGTCGCCTTTGCGCAACATGGTGCAACTGGAGACGCCTTCGTTCTCGACCTTGTAGGCCGGGCCCAGCAGGGTTTGCAGTTTGGCCGGGTAACCGCTGCCGGCGGTGATGCTGGCGCCGATGGTGGACCACCGGATGGGTACGGACGTTTGCGCCAAGGCTGAAGTTGCGGCCATGGCCGAAGCAACGGTAACGGCCAGGACTGGAATCGATCGCATTATGCCTCCACGCGCCATGTGGGCCCTGCATCCCACGGCGTTTGCTT
The DNA here is from genome assembly GCA_023249635.1 of Fibrobacterota bacterium. Lineage (GTDB taxonomy): Bacteria > Fibrobacterota > Fibrobacteria > UBA11236 > UBA11236 > Chersky-265. Next base: position 21,718 of record JAHFCH010000001.1, on the reverse strand, counting down.
GAATATAGCCGGACCTGCCCGTCGGGGGATTCGGATTCCGGCCCTGAACTTGTACGATTTCGGCATTCCGCTCCGGAATGGCGATCCGTACGCGGATTTAAGGTCCCTCCGTGATTTTCCCGTTTTCCGCTGGGCAACGGTATTTGCGGTTGCGTCCCTGGCGTTGCCCTAACCGCAACGGATTCCACCGGACAACGGGCATGGGCCCCGGATCCCGGCCGTAAGGTAGTTGGGCGAGCCGTTCTACTACCGGGCGGAGCGCAAGGGGGTAACATGGAAATGACCTACCGTATCGCCTTTGCCGCCGTTGTCTTGTTCCGCGCCGCCGGTGCGCAGAATTCCGCTCCCAGCTCCCACCTCTACTTCTCCACCTCCGGTGGTCCCGCCGACATCCTCATCAACGAAGTGCGCATCCCGCTCAAAGCCATGAACACGTACTACGAAACCCTGGGCTGGGGAGGAAATGCGGGAGGCTACGCGGGCTTGCAGGAACATCCAAACGGGCGCAATTTCATCTTTTCCATCTGGGACAATGCCTCGCAACGCGGGCCCATCAAACCGGTATACACCGGGCACGGCACCACTACGGAAGGTTTCGGCGGCGAGGGCACGGGGCTCAAGTCCTGGTCGTTCAAGTTGCCATGGGAGAATGATGCCTGGTACGCCTTGGCCACGCGGGCCTGGGCGGTGGGCCAGGATACCTATTGCGGCATGTGGGTTCGGGATGGGGGCTCAGGCGCATGGCGGCACCTGATCACCATGGATGTGGCGGCGCCGCAGGCCTGGTTCCAGGGATCCCTCGATGCCTTCATCGAGGATTGGTCCGCGACCGGAGCCAGCCGAAGGGAAACGCATATCCGCAATCCCTGGAGGCGCAAGACCACGGGCGCTTGGGAGCCGCTGACCAAGGCCAGCTATTCGGTGAACCAGAACGATTTGGCTTCGGGGGGGCGGTCCTACAATTTCCGGAAGAATTGGGATGGGGGTAAGCGCAGCGATGCGACGGGGGACTTCTATTACATGATCGCCGGGGGCGCCGCCACGGTGCCTACCACGACCAATCCCGCCAGCCTTTCCATCGCGCGCCCCGAGATCAAGCCGGGTTATGCGCCCATCGCATTGAAAGGCCTGGTAGCCCGTGCCCTTCCGGGCGAGAAGGTGGAACTGATCTGGGACCGGGATTCCTCGAGCCTACCGCAATTCCGGTATAGCCTGGAAGCATTCGCGGATGCGTCGTTCTCGGGTTCGCCCATCGTCAGCTTGGATCGCGATTTCCCCGATCGCGGCAGGGATACCTTGAGCCTAACCGGCAAAAGCGCGGGCACATTGTACGGCCGCTTGGTCCTGATCGATATCCTGGATAATCGCGTGCCGGTTCCGGCTTTCGTGTATACCGCCGGGTCCCTTGCCGTGCGGCCGGGCGGCTCCCATCCTCCCAGGACCACGGCCAGTGGGGCCCGTATTACTACCGCGAAGTCGATCCTCGGGGGCGCGGGCTGGCGTCGCGCGGACGGGTCCCGGGTATCCGGCATCGCTGCCGGATCCGCTGCGGGTGCCTATTATCGCCCCATCGTTCTTTCGGGCCCAGGCGTTACCGCGGTGCCTTGATCATCCCGTTCACCCGCTCGCCGCTCGCGGCCGAGAAGGCATAGAGATACACGGCATCCTGGGAAAGGCGCAGGCCGCCTTCCCAGGCGGCGCCATCGTAGGCGATGCGGCCCACCACGGCCCCGCGCGCATCCGTAACCGACAAGATACCTGGGGGAAGGGCGCCCATGGCCATGGGTTGCGCCATTCCGCCCGCGAAGCGGAAACCGAGCGCGCGCAAACCGGGACGCGAGGATACCGGACGGGTCGAGACCACGACCGGATCCAGGGCGGGGACGGGGGGGCGCGCGGTGGCATCGATCACGCCGGAACCGGCCTGGGCCTTGGTGAAAGCGGCCTGGGACCATTTGTCCAGGTTATGGAAATCCGTCGACACGGAAATGCCGTCGGTCTTGGGCATGGCGCCCAGCGCCAAGAGCGTCCAGAGGCGTACGTAAGGATCTTCATCATTGGCGCGGCCCTGATCCTTGATCGCCATCGCCGAGGACGAAGTCAGGGGCATGGCCTTGACCACGTTCATGCGTACCGCCGGCGAGGGATGCAAAAGGAGGCCCTTCAGGATGGGATCCCATTTGGCCGGATTCGCGGCGAACAGACCCAATCCCTCGGCGGTCCATAGGGCGTGCAGCGCGTAGCCGTCCAGGCCCATGGCATCTTTGCCGCGGCTTTTCAGGGCTTCGATGAGCAGGGGTTCCACGACAGCCTTGTCCGCTTCGGATACCGCTTTGCGCAGGATGAGCTTCTGGGCCATCAGGCGCCAGAACATATTGGTGCTTTTGAGGGTGGCGACCAACTGGGGAAACCCTGCGGCGCGCAGATCGAGGACGGCGTCGAGACGGCCGTCGGCGGGTACCAGACGGTAGATGCGCTCGCGGGTGCGTGCCCGCAGGGTATTGGGCCAAGCCCCTCCCGGGCAACCGCCGTAGGGCGCGCAATCGATCCCGTTATGCAGGATGATGTAGGTGTACCAATCGGCTACCCAGACGCCGCCGTCCGGGCCCACGCGGGTGGCGATGGGCGCGAACCAGGCGTCCGTACTGGCGAAGATGTTGTGCTGCAGGGGATCATGGAATCCCTTCCAGGCGCTTTTGTTCGGCTGCATGAAATCCAGATTCACCACGTGGCCGGATCCTTCCGAGACGAAGGCGGCGCGGTTCCACCAGGCCTGGGGCATTAGCCGCGCGGTATAGAATTCGTGATCGGTGGCGGCCGAGAAGAAACCCACCCAATCGCCTTGCACCAGGTCCTTGGTGACCGGGTAGATCTTCTCGTTGGCTTCGTTGGTGAACATGTTCTGGGCGGGCATCCCCGGGATCACGGCCTGCTGGGAATGCATGCCGTTGGCGGCCGAGGCGAACATCTGGCCGTCTTCCATGAAGCCGAAGCCGTGGGAATTCCCGAAGGCGGTGACCGAGACCATTTCGAATTTCGATCCGTCCATGCGCGCGCGCCATACCCCCGCGGGCACATTGACGCCTTTCACATTGCCGCCGTTGTATCCCGCTTCGCCGTAGAGCCAGTTATCCATCCCGTAACGCAGGCTGCTGATGCCGCCATGGGTATCGCCGGGGTTGGCCTTGTTGAATCCCGTGTAGAGGATCTTGCCTTCCGCAGCGTCCGCCTTATCGTCCCCGTTCTTATCCTCAAAGAGCACCAGGTGGGGCGGCATGGCCACCACCACGCCCTGGGGCGTGATCTCTATTCCCTGCGGAATGTTCAGCTTGTCCGCGAATACCGTGGTCTTGTCGGCGACATGATCGCCGTCGGTATCCTCCAGGATGACGACGCGGTCATGTCCCGCGAAAGGGGCGGTGATGACGTTGGGGTAGTCGAAGGTCTCGACGGCCCACATGCGGCCCCGCTCGTCGAATGTGAAAGCCTGGATATTCAATACCTTGGCGGGAGTGGACTCGGAGGCCCACATCTCGGCTTTCAATCCGCCCGCGACCTGGGTACAATTTATGGAAGCTTGCGGGTCCAGGGCGCTCTGGATGGTGCCGCGATTGTCCTTGAGCATCCAGTCGCCGTTGAGATCCTCCTGCATGCGGGCGTAGAAATCGTCCCCCATGGGGAAGGCTTCGCGCTTCAGCTCCGGGCAGGCTCCGGATTTTACCAGCGGTCCCGCGGCGGCGGGCAGAGCGCAGGCCGCCATTACCGCCATCATCGTGATTATTTTCGTCACGGCATCGGCCGCCAGACGCGCGGCGGATGTTTCCGTTCCGGTCCCCTTGTTTGTCGAAGCATGCAATCTCCCCATGATGCCATCCTTTCGTGGATTCAGAACGAAGTTTCCAGGCGCAGCACGTAATACCAGTGCCCGCTCCGGCGCGTGAAGGGGACCTGTTCGGGATCCCCGAAGAAATGCACGGGCCGCGTATAATCGCTGGCCGCCATGGCGTACAGCGAGACGCGTTCGCCCAAAGCCCGCTTGGCGAATACCGCCCAGCGCAAAGAATGATCGAAGTCCCGGTAGGTGGCCGCCGTGTCCGAGGACAGGTAATCCTTGGCCGCGATGGACGAGGAGCCGGTGGAGTCGGCCGGGATCACCCAGATGGGGTAGCCCGAGCTGCGCACCTTGTCGATATCCTGGGGAAAGGGCGACCTGTAGTACTGGAATTCCACCGACAGCATATCGAGCAGGCGGAAGGTGGGCAGGTTGAAGCCCAGCATGATCGGCATGCGTTCGCTGCGCTTCTCGTAATAGAAGGGCCGGTTCTCCCACCCGAGCACGGCCAGTTCGGCGTACAGCCGCAAATCCTGCGGGCCGAGCATGGGCATTTCCATCAGGCCTTGGGGATTGAAACAGGCGCGGGCCATGGCCTTCACTCCCTTGAAGCTGTAGTACTCGAGATTGCGGTTGGGGATGGCAGAGGTATCGGATATGTCATTGCCCTGGATGGGTAGACCGGTTTTGGTATCGTAGGAGTTCTCGCGCGCCTTGGGCGTGGTCTTGCGCGTTTCCACCGAGATCAAGTGGGAGAGAACGATGCCTCCGCCGATTTCGAATGCCGCGTGGGGCCGGTACGCGAAGGTATATCCGGGCGAGAGATCGTAATTGGGTTCGAAGGTGCGTTCCGAAAAGAGGGTGAGATCCTGGGACAGTTTTCCCTCCAGGAAATCCCCGGTGAGCCGCAGGCCTTGGGCCAGGAAGCGGCTGGTGTTGACCAGATCCATGCCGCCGCTCGTGAGCACGCCACCGGTGGAAATGACCCCGGGATAGGTCCCCGAGCGGAACAGGTACTCGCCCAAATGCTTCGAGTCGGAGTTGTATTTGTGCGGGAACAATCCGAATTGCAGCCGGTACCCGCCGGCGAGATGCGGGACGGTGAATCGGTATGCGCCCCAAGCCTCGCCGAGACCCGCGCCTCCATGGGCCAGACGCTGGTGGGCCGCCGGTTGCTCGGGCAACGAATACCAATAGATGGCGCCCAGGGTGGTGCGCAACTCAAGGTGCTCCCGGTAGTCCGCCGAGAGCGAAGCCCATCCCCCGGATAGCTGCAATACCTGACCGTCGCTCTTACCGCCCGGGCGCGATTCGCCCACCATGCGGCCATGCACCAGTTGGCCGGCTTCGAAGAACGCGCCCGCTTGGGGAGCATGCTTGATCAAATCTTCCGCGCCCGCGGCGGATGCCGTCAGGACGGAGAGTATGCAAAGGATGTTCGATATGCGAAGGCGAAAAGACATAACGCTCCCGTGGCGGCTCAGGATTTCAGGTGTAAAGGATCCGGGCTCAGAATTTCAGGAACTGACGGCGTACGCGCGACTTCCCTGCCCGCGCGTCGACCTGGTACATCCCCTTGGCCAGGAAGGAGAGATCATAGTCGCGGGCCCCGGTCCCCCGGCCACGGTAGGCAATGCGACCGGTGGCGTCCGCCACCGTGAAGGTATGCCGTCCCGCGCTGGGGAACGAGAGGGTAACCTGCCCCGGTCCGGAGAGCAGGTCCATGGGTTGCGCCAGGGCATTGGTGCCCGTGCTCATTTCAATGGGCCGCGTGCCCACCCCGGTGGTGTCCCAATACCCCGGGTCCTTGGCCGCCCAGCGGATGGAGCGCCAAAGGAGCTCCTTGCCGAATCCGTTGCTCTGGGTGAAGATGCTGGGATTGATCTGATGGCCGAAGGTCATCTGCACGGTGGCGCCCTTGCCGGTCATATGGCACCAAGCGGCGGGATGGAACTTGCCGATGTACACGCTGGGGGTTACCGGACCGCCGCGGTTCCAGGTATCCGCATCCGTCCACAACAGCACCCATACCTTATGCAGTCCGTAAGCGCCGGCGCCCCACTCGGGTTTGAAGCGCGCGGGCTCTTCCGATTCCATGCGCACTACCTTGCGGGGATCCTTCTTGAAGGAATACCACTCGTCGGACAGGGTTCCGGGATCGGGCATGCCCTTGAGCATATTGCCCACGGTCTTGGAAACGGGATAGGTCGCGTATTCCGGCGCGTCAGGACCATAGACATGGGCCACCGCGTTGATGCCCTGGCCCTGATCCCGCTCATAACCCTGGATCATCATGGACCATTGCCATTCCCAGCTATAGCAGCCCGCGCCGGTGCCGGAATGGTAGGCGATGTAGCCGCCGCCCTCTTCCACCCACTTCTGGAAGCCGTCCTGCATGGTGCCGGGAGAGAGAACGGCATCGCCGCCCTCATTGGAGCCCCAGATCACGACCTGGTAGTTCTTGAGGCTGGAATAGCTCATCAGGTTGAGGGTGGGCCCATCGGCGGTATCCAGATCGAATCCCTTCTCCTTGGCCATGGCCGTAAGGGTCGTGCGCAGGTTCTGCTTCACGTCCGGATGGCCGTTCTCCACGTCGAAGAGCAATACCTTCTTGACGCTATGCGTCGCTTGCGCTTGCGCCCCTGCCATGCAAACCGCCAAAGCGGCAGTGCCTACGGCCGCGACCACGGAAGCGCGCAATCCCGAAAATCCCTTGCCACCAAGCATACGGACCCCTTTTCTAACGTAACCGCCGTGTTTCCCAGTGCGCATCCCCGCGCCGGCGTTCACGTGATCCCAAGGTATGCCCCCGTCCGGGCCCGGCAGGCATGCGCGGGGCGACCCTGTTTTCTTTTGTAAACACGGGTCACGATTTCCGGTGCGTATCCCATGGGGGACGGATGGAGCGAATGAGGATCTTTTTCGTCACCGAATATGTGAAAAACGTCATAGGGGCGGAGCGTTTACTTTAGTAAACGCCACCTGCGCGGCCTGTGCCTGCGATGTTCTTCGTCCCGATACCTTAGGTCCATAGGAAACGCGCGGCCCAGGGATGCAGCCGCGCCAAGCACCGATAGAGACGGAGCTTGGAAGGGGTGGCGTGCGGGGATTCGTAAACACATTCGCGATCGCGATCGGCATTGCGGCAGCCGCCCAAGCGGGACAGGTTTGCGATCTCGCCTTCAAGGACTGCCCGGCGCGATTCGATAAAAGCGTCATTACCGTGCCTGTGGAAGCCATCGCCCTGGAAGCCCGCGCGCCGCTCTGCTCCGAAGGCGTGCAGGTGGGATCGGGTACCGCCTCCATCGTATTCATCATCGACCATTCGGCGAGCATGGACGACATCGACTTGACCGGGGCACGCTTCGGCGTGGTATCGGCCCTGCTGGACGAAATCAAGGCGGCGGCGCCAGCGGCCGAAATCGGGTTGGTGGTATTCAGCGACATCCTGCATTTCGACGATCGTGACAATGGGCTTTTCCAATCCGCCTTTCCCGGGGATGCCGTCTACGGGCATGACGCTTTCGTGCCCCTGCTGGCCTTGAACCGGGTTTTCCCCGGCGGCCGCACGGGGTTGGATACCCTCAAGACCTTGCTGCGCTACCATGCGGTGCCGGGCGCGGGCCTGAAACTGTACGCCGAGACCGCGCGGCGCACCGGGGGGTTAACGGATATCACCCTGGGTTTCGACGCCGGCAAGGAGGCCATGAAGACGGCGGCTTCCCCGCGGGCCTCGCAATACTTCATCTTCATATCCGACGGTCTGCCGGGCGGCGTGCATCCCGATCGCGCTGCGCGGGAAAACGAATTCATCCAAGGCAAGGAGGCGCCGGCAACCTTCACCGTGTACTTCGACGCGGGTGGGACGGTTCCGGATGCCATCGCGCAGATGACGGCGAATATCCGCGCCAACGGGTATTCGGCAAGCAATCCCAAGAGTTCAAACGTGACCGTGAACCAGCCCGGCTCACAATTGCTGGCCACTTTGCGCACCCAGGTTTTGAACCAGGTTTTCCTGGGGACGGTTCCGAAAAGCGTTTCCGTGTCCTCGGCGGGCAAGACCCGCGCGGGATCGGGCAAGGATGCGACCGGTTTCCTGCTTCCCGGCCGGATGGCTTTGCGCGCGGATACCACCGCGTTGCGCTTCGAGTATACCGCGGCATATACGTATAGCGATCCCTCGAAAGGGGCGGTGGGGAAGGACACGGTTTTCGGATACGGGCTGACGGTGCGTCGCGCTGCAAGCGGAGCGGCGCTTCCCGATGGCTTGGAATTGGCTTGCCGCGAGCAGGCCTCGCTGGAGATGTATGCCGCAGGCGCCCGGCTTTCCGAAGTCACCAGCGAGCAGGGCGTTTTGGAAATCCGGCTGACGCCTTCCGCGGGAGAAAAGTGCCAAGGCTGTCCCGTGGAGGCGCGGCCCTCGCAGGGAATCGATCGTGAAAGCGTATCGTTGTCCCCCAACGGGGGTAACGCGCGGGGAACCCTGCGGCGGGCCATGGGAGAGCCCGCCGCAGGCGACGGGGTTTTGCAGCATGGGGAAGGCGATAGCCTGGTTGTGATATATGTGAACGAGGAGCTCCCTTTGGAAGTGGTGCGCGCGGCCTGGCCCTTCCGCAAGGTTGCCCCGGTGACCCTGGATCTGCGGCCCTGGAACCAGGTCGCCAAGCCCCGGCCCGACGCCGCGGCCGATGCCGATGGATGGACCGTCATGGCTACCGGACTCGATCTTCCGGCCGACCGCCGCGAAGGCCGCTGTTGCATTTACCGGGCTCCCTTCGGCTCCTCCCTGGTCCCGGCCGATTCCCTGCAATACGTAGGCGTGCGGGTGGAAGCCTCCGGGGAATTCAAATTGGAGGCGCGCGTATTCACCAACCTGGGGCAATTCGTGGGCAAGACCGTGATCGCTTTGACCCGTGCCGAATTCGATCGGCTCCCGAAGGGATCCCGGGACAGCAGCCGGGTTTTTGATTTGCTCTGGGACAATCGCGATGCGGACGGACATCCTGTTGGGAGCGGAGCGTACATCTTCGCGACCCGGGTCACCTTATCGCGCACCGGCGCCGTGAACGCGTACAACCGCATCGTGGGGGTGCTGCGCGGGCAATGACCGCGCAGTAGGAGGTAAGGACAATGCCATTACGAACCGTGTCATCACAATGTCATTGCATACTGCGTGGAAGCCTCTGGCTGGCCCTCGCAGTAACGCCGAGCATGGGCCAAACCGCCGCGAAAATCTGCGATCTGAACGTGAGTGAAACCCCTGGGGCCGCGGGGGAAACCTGCCTGGATTTGGCCGCGCTCCAATTCGGCGGCGAAGCCCTGCAGACTGCCGCCAACGCGACCCGCATCGGCAAGGACGGGTTGCGCCTTTGCAAGACGGCCTTCCAAGCCGCTACCCCGGTCGAGGCCGATATCGTTTTCATCTACGATAACAGCGGAAGCATGAACGGGAAGTACGCGTATATCGATCCCGCCACCCGGGACACCGTGTTCCATAACGAACTGGGCGGCTGCGCCAACACCGCGACCAACGGAACGGTGACCTATACCACCTTGCTGGGAACGCGCACCATTCCGCAACTGGTTTCGGATGCGGGCTGCCTGTACCAAAGCGGCGATCCCTTCCGGGCCCGGGGCGTGGTGATGAAGCAGGCCATCGACTATATCAAGGAAGTCGCGCCCACCTCGACCGCGGGCGCCGTCGCCTTCACCGGGCCGAATACCCCGCCGGCGATCAATCATCTGCAACCCCCGGTGCGCCTGGGTACGGCGGGCGCGGCCGACCTGGTCAAGAACAGCATTATCCTGGATACGGCCGGGGCGACCGATTATGGCCCGCCACTCACCCAGGCCTACGCCTGGCTCACCGATCCGACCTTGATCAAGACCCGCAAGCAGGCCGTGGTTTTCATATCGGACGGCGGGCCGGACAATTTCGACTATCTGCCGGGTGTGCGCAAGGACATCCCCATCTTCGGGATTTTCCTGGGCAAGCCCACCGCGCCCTATGCCCGTTTCCAGGAGCTATCCACGCTTACGGGCGGCACCTTCCATCTTGTCAGCCCCAAGAACATCGCCGAGATCCAGCGTGTCATGGCCGAGGTCATCAAATCCATCATCATCCAGAACCTGCCCGATTCCCTGGTCGTCACCAATACCTCCCTGGTCCCGCCGCAATCCAGCCGGGTCGCGCGCCAGGATATGCGGGCCAATCCGGACAGCAGCATCAGCTTCCAACTGGACAGCATCCTCGCGCTTAAGGAAGGCCGCAACGAATTCACCGTGAAGTTGGAGACTACGGGTACGCCGTCTCGCGCATACTCGTTCCGGGTGGATGCCACCGGCCCTGCCGCCACCGGCAGCGATTCCAGGTTGACTTGCCGCGACCAGGCCCGGCTAGTGGCCCTTAATCCCCGTGGTACCGAGGATAAGGGTTATCCCGTGACCAACAGCAGCTACACCCTCCAGCTTACCCGCGGCACTCCCAGCGAGGATTTGCCCACGGTTTCGGTGGCGGCCACCACCCAGGATCCATCGAGGACCCAGCCCTGGGGCGATGCCGAATCCATAGCGCTGAACGGGAACGGATCAGGCTTGTACCAACGTCCCGATTACCCCTTTAACGGCAACAGCGCCGCTCCGACCAAGGGCGATGGGACCCTGCAGGCTTCCCCGGAAGGGACCCTCAGCTTCCGCTGGGTACATCCCCGCGATGCGCGCGAGTTCGCGCAATACGAACTTCCCGCAGGCGGCCGCGCATCCATCGCACTGCTCTTCGAAGGCAAAGAAGTAACCCAGGTGTTACCCGAGATGTCGCGCCTGGAAATCCGCCTGGTGCCGGGCACCGGGGATCGTTGCGCGAATTGCAAGGCGCAGCTCCAGCCTTCCGGAAGCGGTGATCGCGAGAGCATCCCTCTCATCGCGGGACCAGGTTATTTCTCCGGATCCTTCACGCGGATTTTGTCCGATGTGCCCGCTGCCGGGGACGGGACGCTGCAGCACCTGGTAACCGACAGTCTGGTGCTCCTCTATCCCGATCCCGCCAATCCGCAACTCTCCGTCCGCAAAGCCTACCCTTTCCTCCCACCCTCGCTCCCTGCCCTCTCTCTCTACCACGCCGGCAAACGGATCGAACAGGTCGCCCACCACCAAACCGACCTGCAGATCCACCTCATACCCCCTGCCGGCGTGCCATGCGACGGCTCCCGCGTTCAGGTCCGACCCTCCGTAGGGCATGACCGGGAGTCCGTTCGCATGTCAAGCGATGCCTCCGGGTGTTCGGGGATTTTCTCCCGTATCACCGCGGACGCTTCCATTCCCGGGGACGGCATTCTGCAACATGGTCCCGGGGACAGCATCCTCATCATTTATGAGAATCCCGATTACCCGCATCAAACCGTACGCGTAGCCTACGCCTTCCTGCCTCCGCCGAATCCGCTCACTTTGGATCTGGAACGCCATAACGATGTGGCCATGCCGGGCGACCTGCTTGCCTCAGGCGGCCAATGGTTCGTGGTGGCGCCCCCAGGCGTGCGGATCCTTCCCGACCCGGAATTCAAGAGCACTTGCTGCCAAATCCTGCCCTGGCCCATGGCCAAGTCCGATTCGGGTCGCTATGTGGGCGCGCGGGTCGAGGCCACCTCGGGCTTCGCCGCCGAAGTCCAGGTGTTCAGCAATTTCGGGCAGCTCGTGAACAAGATCCATTTCACCGTGCCCCAGGCCGAGTTCGGGAAACTGCCCGCCGGCCCCAAGGACAGCAGCCGCGTGATGGAAATCCTGTGGGGCAATCGTACGCGTGAGGGTAACCCCGCGGCTACCGGTGCCTACGTGCTGCGGACCACGATCAAGATGGAGAAAGGCAACGTCATCCGATCCCAGGCACGCTTGGTGGGGCTCATCCGCCAGGCGCGGCCGTGAAACGGAGGATTCCGGAACCGACCGGGGAGGTTTATGAAGGCATGTGAGCGGGCTATACGTCCGTAGTAGCTTAGTCGGGGCCTCCGGCCCACATGAAAACGTCCGGCTTTAGGACCCCCCTGGTGTCGGACGTTTCGGAGGCCCCCTTTTCCCACTCGCGCCGACCGGCCAAGTCCACAACTGAATGGTTTCATCCGTGCTGCCCTCGCCGGGCTATGAAAAGGCGTTCGAATTACCTATGCTCAAAAGGCTAGGGAATGTCCAGTGAATCGTCAGCGAGGCCGCGTGATGGATGCCTTTTTGCAGAGTCTACCTTGGGACAAGTTCGTCGATGTAGCGGCACCCCATTTTAACTGGGATCGGGCGCAGGCGGAGGGATTCCTGCGGGCGCTGCAAGGCGAAGCGAAGCTCGGGCACAAGCTCATCTCCCCATACCTGAAGCCCGGCATGAAGGTGCTGGAGGTCGGAGCCGGGATGGGCCTGCTGAGCGCCTACTTGGAATCCCAAGGAGTGCATATCACCGCGCTGGAACCTGGGCTGGGTGGCTTCGGTGTGAATGCGGCGCTGGCGCGGGCGGCGGACTTTCAGCGACTCACGCGCGTAGACATACCGGCTCAGGAACTCCGCGGTGTGGATTATGATTTCATCTACTCCATCAATGTCCTTGAGCACATCCCTGATCTGCAGGCGGCGCTGCAAGGCTTGGCGCGGGTGCTAAGTCCGGGTGGGCAGATGGTGCATACTTGCCCGAACTACTTGCTGCCCTTCGAGCCCCATTTTGGCATCCCGCTGGTGCCGTTGTGGCCACGGCTCACCGCGCACCTGCTGCCCAAGCTCAAGGCCTCCGAGCTGTGGCAGTCGCTCAACTTCGTTACGCTTCCGCAGATGCGCCGCGCAGCGCATAAGGCGGGTCTGGAGGCGAAGTTCGAGTCTGGGGTGTTGTATCGGGCATTCGAGCGATTGGATACCGATCCCGCCTTCCGCGAGCGTCAAGCGAAGGGGCTGGTGAAGTACGCCTATCACGCGTTCAAGCGCACCGGCACCCTTTCCTTGCTCAAGCGACTGCCTCCCGTACTCGCCACGCCCATGGTCTTCCACTTTCGACGCTTAACACGGCCATGACACGCCTCTCCATCCCGGGTCACTAGCGGAGCGGGAAGGTCGGAGTGAAGTTGGAATAATAGCGAGGAGTTGCCCGTCCCAATCCATCCCGGAAATGAGGAATTCCCAACCCATGCGGCTTAGGTTTCGGTCTAGACAAGGAGACCGGCGTCGCTCTCACCTGCGTGAACAACCACTCCGCCAGCTTCGGCTCCTGCAATGCCGGTCCCCAGGACCCGTGATCCACTCCCTTGTATTCCGTGTACACCGGCGTCCCGCCTGCCTTGCGCAGGGCGGCCACCATTTCCCGCGATCCGGAAACCGGTACGGTATGGTCCGAATCCCCGTGGAACACCCACAACGGCACATGCTTGATTGACGCTGCGAGAGAGGTGTCGGCCCCGCCGCAGATGGGAAGCGCCGCCGCGAACTTGCGGGGGTTCCGCATCACCAGATCCCAGGTCGCATATCCGCCCATGGACAACCCCACGACGTAGATCCGATTCGTGTCGATCTTGTACGCCTTCACGATGGAATCGAGTAATTCCTCGGCGGCCCGCATCGGCGGGGTTACGGTAAGCTTGGAATGATCATAGGTACCCTGGCCGAAAGGGGTGTTGACCCACACGGCAGGATACGGCGGGCATTGCGGCGCGAGAATGAAGGCCGGGTACTTCGCCTGGTTGCTGTCCCTGGCCCATACCGTAGCAAGCTGGTGCACGGTCAATTGCAGGCTGTCATCAGTGCCGCGTTCGCCCGCTCCATGCATGGCCAGCACCAGCGGGTAGGCCTTTACGGGGTCGCGATTCTTGGGGATGAAAATCCGGAAAGGCAGTGAGAGCCCGTCTTTCGCGATATGTTTGCCCGCCTGGAAGGCCGAGACCTGAGCGGACGCCGCCGCGGCGCCCAAAAAAACCGCGAGCAGGGTGGTACGGAAAGGGTAAACCGGATTGCGCATGGGTGCCTCCGGGCATGAAGATAAGGCGGGCGTGGATCCATGCGGCGACCGGAATCGGGTCCGTGTTTGCAAAAGTAAACAGGGGATTTCCGCGTTTCGGATGTACGAAATCCGCATCACGCCGATTTTCCGTACGGATTGCTGCGAAGCGCCGTGCATTCCCGACCGCTTCCCATACCTTTGGGATACGTGGGGTGCTAAATACAAGGGTGGTTTCCATGCGTCATGCCAACGTCGCTTTCGCTTTCGCTCTTTGCATCCCGCCGGCCTTCGCGGCCTTCAGCTATCAAAATTGCCCCGATCTGACCGCCGCGGATTTCAAGGACGTCATTCTCATAAACACCGAGAACGACGCCACCCTGGACGAGCCCATCGGCTTCACCGTCGCCAAGGACGGCCGCATCTTCTTTACAGAACGCAACAAGGGCAATCTCAAGATGCGGGACCTGGACGGCAAGGTCAAGCTGATGGGGCACTTCGAGGTCAATACCGGGAACGAGCTGGGACTGCGCTACGTAACACCGGATCCCGATTTCGCCAAGAACCGCTGGCTATACATCGTACTCACCCCTAAGGATCCCCATGTGCTGCGCTTGGCGCGCGTCCACGTAAAGGATGATTGGACCGCCGACCTGGCAACGGTCAAACCCTTGATCGATATGCCTTGGACCTACGAAACCTGCTGCCACCAAGGCGGGGCGATGGGTTGGGACGCGTTCGGCAATCTCTTCGTCACCACCGGCAACAACAAGAACAATGGCGATAATTATTCGGTCACGGATGATCGCGATATCATTAACGATAACGGACAGGGTACGGCCAACACCAACGACTGGCGCGGCAAGATCCTGCGCATCAAGCCCATCGCCTTCGCGGACGCCCAGACGCCCGCGCCCGGGGTGGGGAGGACCTACACCATCCCCGCCGGCAACCTCAAGGAGAAGTATGCTTCCCTCTGGTCGACCAGCGATCTCGCCGCCAAGGTGCTCCCCGAGATCTATACCATGGGCCATCGCAATCCCTATACCCTCAATATCGATCCGTATACCAGCTGGGTTTCCTGGGGTGATATCGGTCCGGACGCAGGGCAGGTACAGGCCGATCGCGGGCCCGCAGGCAACGATGAATTCAATCTCATCAAGGAACCGGGCTTCATGGGTTGGCCCTACTTCGTCGGCGCCAATCTGGCTTACGTGAAGTGGGATTACGTGAACAACAAGAGCCTGGGCCAGACCTGGGACGTGAACGCGCCCATGAATACTTCCGCGCTGAATACCGGCGTGCAGAAGCTGCCTCCCGCCAAACCTGCCATCCTGCCCGAGAGCAAACAGGCCAACGTCACCCCGCTGCTGCCCCAGGGCGGCGGCACGGCCGCGGTATCCGGTCCCGTCTACCATTACGACGGCAGCAATCCCTCCAAGATCAAATTGCCCCCGCATTTCGACGGCAAGTGGATTATCGGCGAGTTCGCGGACGATTGGCTGAAGGTGGCAACGCCGGATAAGGACCTCACCAAGATTACCGATCTGCAAGCCTTCCCCGGCGGCATCCCGGGACAGTACCGCATCCTGGGTCTCCAACTCGGTCCCGATGGCGCGCTGTATTACCTGAACTACGCGGGGTGGGCTTCCACCGGGCCGCAAACCCGCATCGGCCGCCTGGAGTATACGGGCTCCTGCCTCCCATCCACCCCGGTCCCTTCGCTCCCCACCTCGCTGCGCCCGCATCGCGAAGCCGCCTTTACCGCTCCGGCCCTTGCTGGTGGTCGCCTGCGCGTTCCTATCGGTGCGTGGGAATTGCGCGTGTATGATCTTTCCGGTCGCATGGCCTGGTCGCGGCAGATCGGCGCCGCCGAGACGATGGTGGAGCTTCCCGGTTGGCTGACGAACGGCACTGAAACCGGATTGCTCCGGACCCTCTGGATCAGGCCCTAAAAGCGCTTTTTCTCAGGATTCTGCTAATCTTATTCGGAATTCACTCCAATTAAAGTGTACATTCTTAGGAATGTACTCCAATATATGATATAATATATTGGAGTACATTCCTAAGGGGTATTCCGGTCCATGCATGAAATCCGCGACATATACCATAGGCTGCTCCAACAAACACCCGCGCAGCACCCAAGATACCTACTCAAGGATTTCGAGCCCGGTCGCCGTCTGACCGGCCTTATCGGTCCACGCGGCTCCGGTAAAACGACCCTGCTTCTGCAATGGATCCGGGAAAAGGGAGTGCGCGAAGAGTGCATGTACGCTTCCTTGGATCATATTTATTTCTCTACCCATCTATTACTGGATTTCGTGCGAGAATGCTATGAGACCGAAGGGCGCAGGATATTCTTCCTTGACGAGGCACACAAGTATCCTGATTGGAACCAGGAGATAAAGAATATCTACGACTCGTTCCCGGAAATCCGCGTGGTATTCTCGGGGAGCTCAAGTCTCGATCTGGTTAAAGGGCACTACGATCTTTCCCGTAGGGGAGTGATACTCCGGTTGAACGGCCTTTCCCTTCGCGAATTCATCCTGTTCAAGACAGGGGACTCCTTGCCGACCTATAGCCTCGATGATTTGTTGGGAAAAGGCAGGAAAATCGCGCAAGAACTTGCCGAAATCCCCAAGCTGAAAGGATGGTTCCAGGAGTATCTGAGGGTCGGGTATTACCCCTTTTATTTCGAAGAACCGGATACGTACTATGCCCGCATACTTAATACCGTGGATAAAACGGTATTCGAAGATGTCGCGAACCACTTTTCCCTTAGTACATCGCGATTGCCGCTGCTAAAGAAGCTGCTATCCTATCTGGCCACTGTCCCTCCTGGAGAAATCAGCGTAAATACCCTGGCCCGAAACCTTGGAGTGGATCATAAGACCACCCAGGGCTATCTGCATATGCTTCAGGATACGGCGCTAACCCACAATTTGAAACTTGAAGGCGGCGGAAAGGCAGTCTTGCGCGCTCCGGAAAAAGTCCTCTTGGAGAATGCGAACCTCTACCATGCCATCGCGGTAGAGACGGGATTGACTCCCGATCTCGGAAGCCTCCGGGAAACCTTTTTCGTTAGCGCTCTCAAGGGTGCCGGCGCATTGGTCCATTACAGCAAAGAAGGGGATTACCGCGCCGCGGGAAAGGTTTTCGAAGTGGGTGGACCCGGTAAGACGCGCCGACAACTCAAAGGCGAAAAACAGGGCATCCTGGTAAAAGATGGAATCCTTACTGCCGGCCCCGGGGAAATCCCGCTGCATGCGTTCGGATTTCTTTGGTAACGCGCGCGTTTCAAGGCGCTGCGAAGACCTGAACTGCCGTTTCCCCTCCGGCATCCCTCATCTTCGCAAGGTATATCCCGGGGGAAATCCCATGAGGATTCCAGAGGGCAAACCCGTCATGCGATAGCACCGTCGCTTGAAGACCCCCATCGGCCCGGTAGATGGCCAGGGACGAGGCGACGCGGGCGTCGACGCGGAAGCGGAATCCCGCCCCCGTGTGGGTAACCGCCATGCGTTGCGCCGGGATTCCTCCGGCCCTGGTAACCGCCGCCGATGGATAGCTTGGATCCAAGGGCATGGCCTCCGTGGGCGCCCTTTCCCCATGAAACATGCGGGTTACCTCCCTCCCCAGGCGCAGGTACCAATCCGAAGGCAAATCGTAGCCGTCCGCATTCAGGGGCAGCCAGAAGCCCTGATCCGGGGCCAGACCGCGGCGGGGCGCCAGCTTGAACATGGCCGAGCCCTCGTCGGTTTCGTCGAACATGGCGATTTTGAGCATGGATGCGCCGGATGCTTTGGCCCCGTAGGCCTGGGCCCACAAGAATTTCCCGCCTTCCCGCGGCACCTGGTTGGCCGCGCATAACCCCAGGTTCTTGCAAGAGAATCCCGGGAAAGCCACCGGCATGTACAGGTTCCCGTCGGCTTTGGTCTGGGTCACGTCCGGAGCCACCATGGTGGCGGCCCACGCTTTAGCTGTCGCGGTATCCTTGTAACGGTCCACGGTCCAAGGCTGGATCACGTCCATGTCCTTATAGGCCGCCTCCCAGCCCTCGCCCCCGCGGGAATCCACGTTCAAAGTGCGCCAACGCGCAGGGGTCCCGCCCATATAGGTGGCGCGGTACTGTGCCGGGCCGGTTTTGAACCAATCGATCAAATCCGCCTTGAAGCGCGCAGGGTCGGAAGGGATGCGATCGGTCAGCCCCGGTCCCCAGATGCCCACCACGGGCTTTCCCGCGTGGCGCAGGTAACACGGATGTTGCGTCAACTTGAGTTCGTCGACCAGGTACATCCAATCGCCCCGGATGGGGTTGATGTAATCGTTGTCGTTGGCGCTGGAAATGTCGTACTCGATGGCGAAGACGCGCCCATGCGCCGCGGCCGCGGCCATGATGTTCTTGAGCACCACGTCCCCGCTGCCGCGCTTCCATCCCGCCTCGATCAGGAACCTTTGCACGAGCACGCCATCCAGGCCGTATTCCTCCATCCAACGGAAATGGCCCTCCACGATGGCGGGGGTATTGGCGGAGTAGAAGTAGGCCTGCTTTCCGCCGATGGTCATGCCGTTGGCGGGGCACAGGGCCTCGGTGGGGAACTCGGAGAGATCGGGATACATGTCGACCGAGAGGCTGCCCGCATTGGGTTCGCCCCGGGACCAATGGGTCCAGGGCCCGCCGCCGGGGCCCGGGCAATTGAACCAGCCCTGGTAGCCGAACAGGACTTTTCCGATCAAGGTGGAAGGATCGGCTTTCGGAAACGCCGAAGCCGCCGCTCCCGAAGGAGCCGCGGCCATCAGCCACATGATCATGATGCCGGCAATCGCGCTAGCTTGCTTCATCCCCTCCGTACTCCCACCGTTGCATGGTTTACTCGAGCATCAGCGCCGCGCTGGCGGCGCCTTCCGCATGGGCCAGGTATACGCCTGCAGGCAGCGCCATCCCAAGCGCGTCCTTACCATCCCAGGCGGCGATCCCGTCCTTCATTTCCAATGTACGCAGGCATCGCCCCGATGCGTGGAAGATGCCCACGCGCCCTTGCCCGGCCGTCCCGGAGCCGCCATGGATCTCGAAGCCCCCCGGCGTGCGCACGTATCCGAGGCTTTCCCGCGTTCCACCCGGCCGCAATGCCGAGGGCAGCAACGGTTCCGTAGGCATGGAGGGCGTCACGGGCCTTTGCCCGTGGAACATCAGCGTTATTTCGCCCGCCAGGCGCAGGTACCAATCCGAAGGCAGATTCTGGCCGTCGGCGTCCAGGGTCAACCAGAAACCTTGGTCGGGAGCCTGGGCGCGTTTGGAGACCACTTTGAACATGGCCGTGCCTTCGTCAACCTCGTCGAACATGGCGAACTTGAGCATGGAAGCCCCGCCCATTTTGGCCCCGTAGGCTTGGCTCCATAGGAACTTCCCGCCCAGGCGCGGGATCTGATTCTGCCTTCCCTGGTGGAGGTTGAACCACGAGAACCCCGGGAAAGCCACGGGCATGTACAGCTGCCCGTTGGCCTTGGCCTTTGCCACGTCGGGAGCGATATGCGATTTGCTCCAGCCTTTGGCCGCGCTGGTATCCTGATAGCGGCCCACGGTCCACGGCTGGACCACGTCCATGGCCGCGAAGGCCGAGTTCCAGGCCGCGCCCCCGTAGGAATCCCCCGTGCCCGTCGACCAACCTGCCGGCGTGCCGCCCATATAGAAGGCGCGATAAGCGATCGGACCCGTGGTCTTGAACCAAGTGACGAAGTTGAGCAAGGCTGCCGGGTCCTTGGGATTATGCCCACCGTCATTGATGCCCGGCCCCCACATGGAGACTACAGGCAGGCCCTTATGGTGCAGGTAATTGGGATGCGAAGTGACCTTGAGGTCATCCACCATGTACTTCCAATCGGCCTGCAGGGCCGCGGCGAAACCGGTCTCCGATGCGCCCGTCAGGTCATACTCTATGGCGAACACGCGCCCATGCGCGGCCGCGGCCGCAATGATGTTCTTCAGCACCACGTCGCCGCCATTGCGCTTGCCCGCCGCTTCACCGATGAAACGTTGCACCAGCACGCCGTCCAGGCCGTACTGTTCCATCCAGCGGAAATGGGTGTCGACCACGGCGGGAGTGCGTGAGGAGAAGAGGTAGGCCTGGCTGCCGCCCGCTTGGAGCGAGCCCGCGGCGCAGAGATCGGTGGCTTTGAAATCGGATAGATCCGGGAATAGATCCACCGTCAGGTTGGTGGCTGTCGGTACCCCGCGCGACCAATGGGTCCAGGACCCGCTACCGTTCATGGGGCAATTGAACCAGCCCTGGTACCCGAACAGCACCTTGCCTTCGATGGACGTCGCGTCCACCACCACGTTAGGCTTGGCCGGCGACCAGGTTTGGGCCGCGGCGGGCGAAACCATCAAGCTTGAAAAAAACAAAGTTTCCAAAATGCCAATCCTGTTTACAAATCGGATGGGAAATCCCGTTCCGCGAGACATAAATACCCCCTGGTTTTATGAAAAGCACAAACGGCTAATCCCCCACATGGACCGGCCTGGATCGAATATAGGGCAGCTCCCGGATCGGGGTTGCGGGATGTGGGGATGTTGTTTACAAAAGTAAACGTCCAGGAAGCGCTTTAGGCTGCGCTTAGCCCCGCCAGGGTGTACATTCTGATGGCCTACCGGGCACCCTATGAGCGATATCTACTCCTATTCCGACTACCGCCAGTACCTGAAGGATCATTACGAGCGGAACAAGGCGGTCCACCCCGGCTTCTCGTATCGGTTCCTGGCCGAGAAGGCCGGCATCAATTCGGCGCCGTATTTCAAATTCGTCATCGAAGGCAAGCGCAACCTCAGCAAGAAAACCATCCTCAAGACTTGTATTGCGCTCAAGCTCAAGGATAAGGAAGCGGAATACTTCGAGCACTTGGTGTTCTTCAATCAGGCCAAGACGGCCGACGAAAAGAGCATCTATTTCGACAAGCTCATCTCCCTGCAACGCTACCGCAATATCCCGCGCATCAAGAACGATCAGATGGAGTACTTCGCGGAATGGCATCATTGCGTCATCCGCGAACTGGTATGCATGTCCGATTTCAGCGCCGGCCCGGGCGCGGCCGCGGTCGCGAACGGCACCATCGACTTTGCGCGCCTGGGCAAGTTGCTCAACCCGCCCATCCCGCCCACCAAGGCCGAGGCCTCGCTCAAGCTGCTGCAGGACCTGGGGTTCCTGAAAAGGGAGAAGGGCCGGTACGTGCAAACCGATCCGGTGCTGACGACGGGGCCGGGCGTGCAGGATTTCCAGGTCATCCGCTACCAGATCCGCATGATGCAGTTGGCCATCGAGGCCTTCGAGCGCTGCCGCGCCGAGGAAAGGATGATTTCCTCCTCGACCATGGGGGTTTCGCGGACTACCTTTGAACGCGTGGTGAAAAAGGTCAGGGATTTCCGCGCGCACTTGGCCGAGATGGTCAGTCAGGACGAGAATCCCGAACGCGTATACCAATTGACCATCAGCATGATCCCCTTGAGCCAGAAACCCGGGGTGAAGCCGTGAAGGCTTCCGCGGCCGCTTATCGCGCCCTGGCGCTGCTGTTGGGCGTGTTCGCCGCGGATTGCTCGCGCGAGGGCCCCATGGTCGCGGGCGGATGGACGGATACCGAAACCGGCCCCAAGATTTCCGGTATCATCCATCGTGAGGACGGCTCCGCCGCCGCGGGGGCCTTGGTGCTGCTGCGTCCGCTGGACTATCTCGGCAAGGTTCCCGGCGGTCCCGATTCCCTGGGCACTTCGGTTTCTTCCGGGTCCGTCATGGATGGTTTCTGCGATTCCGCCGGACGCTTCGCTTTCGATTCGGTGGGCATGGGCCTTTACGTGGTGGAGTCCCGCGACCGGGAAATCCGCGCCGTGACCCAACGCGTGGCAGTGGACAAGCCTAAGGGAAGCTTCACCCTGCCCACCG